>NZ_JBUYWD010000020.1:0-110021 GCF_055231015.1 Rhodococcus quanlei
TGTCGTCACCTCCACAGTCGACGCCGACTCCGGTTGGTCGGCGTTGTTACCGCACCCGGTTGCGACCGAGAGTGTGACAAGAACGGCTCCAACATATTTCATCGATGCCCGCATCCGGTCATGCTCCATCCGGTCGAAGCCAACCCGGGTACCAGGTTCCCGGCGGCATCTCATTCGCCGGCGCATCCGGTGTAACGTCTACCGCCTCGCATTGCGCGTACAACGCTTTGTGTTCCTCGAGGGAAACACCCACCACCTCGTGACCAGATTGCTCGATGTGGTAGCCGTTGAAAACATCCCAGGTTGGGTAGCGCTCACGTGTTTGTGAGCTGTTCGTGGTCCGCGTGGACTGGAGTGGATCTCCTGTTCCCCACTCGGGAGGCATGACAATGTACCAGTCTATGTTCGGTGTTGCCGCACTCAGATTCCACTCTTCGTGTACGGCTTTAGCGGCGACGTCCGTGTAGTCATCACACACGGCTACCCGCACGGCCTCACGCCCCCCGTAGGAGAACCGCTCGGCTTGTTGCACAGTGAAATGCTCCGTGCCACGAAACATTGCACTCGAATACGATTCTTCGTCTCCCGAGAGGGATAGGTACGCCTCCTGGAACCCCGGGTAGAGGTGTTCACCTATCGGTTCGGGGAGGCGGTAGGCCTCGGCGAGTGCGCGGGTGGCCTGCATTGCAGGTGAGTCCCAGTCCACCGGAACGGTGGACGCCCAACGGAAGTTCAGGGCCTGGGATCGCTCCGACAGCGACCCGTCCGGCGATGGGTCTGATGAAATTGGCTGTGCAGTCGTCTGCTCGCCGCAACCGACGAGACCCACACACAGGATCAATCCGAGAAGTCGCCGCGCTTTCATTTCACCGTCACGTTCGTCGTAAACCTGTATCGAGGATTACTTCTCGGGCTGTAGCCAACCGGGGTACCAGTTGCCCGGTGCCGGTGGTGTGGGCTGAGGTGCAGAAGGTGCCTCGGATTGTGTTGCCGAACACGGCGAATCATCACCCTGCTGTTTGGACAATGTCACGGTGTAGTCGTTGAACACATCCCAACTCGGATAGCGGTATCGGACGGCGGATGGGTCCGTTCCGTCCTGGGCGAGTTCGGGTGCTGACGTGAGCGGATCGTCCTGCGCATCGGTGGGCGGGTCGACCAAATAAACGTCGAGTTGGGGGGTCGTGCCGGCCGGATGCCATCGACCGTCCGGGTGGCGGGTGAACAGTTCCGAACTGTCGGTGCAGACGCTGACCGCATATCCGTTGGTGTCGGCGTCGGAGACGTCGACGACCCGGAATGCCACTGTTCCGGCCCCGCCGCTGGGCTGGTGCTGCGGTAGAGGTTGTGCGCCGCTGTAGATATCGCGTGCGATTTCGGGTGTGAACCACCGCGACTCCGCGGCCGCACGCGCAGCCTGCAGCACAGGGGAATCGAGATCCGTTGTGGGCAGCGCGGCCCACTGGAACGCGATGGCCTTCGCCTCGTCCGGAAGTGGGGCCGGTTTCGTTGTCTTGGCAGCCGATGTGGACGTTGGTTCGTCAGCGCTGCTGCCGCAACTGGCAGCGACGGAACACATAAAAACAACGGCCCCAAGATATTTCACCGATGATCGCATCCGGTCATGCTCCTTCCGGCCGAAGCCAACCCGGGTACCAGGTTCCGGGCGGCACATCGTTCGCCGGCGTGTCAGATGGAACCTCCAGCGCCTCGCATTGCTCGTTCAGCGCCTTGTGCTCAGCAAGAGACACATCAACCGAATCGCGCCCTGAGAGTTCCATGTGGTACCCGTTGAAAACATCCCACGTAGGATAACGTTCGCGCGATTGAGCTTCGCTTGCAGAGTGATGCGACTTCAAAGCATCTCCGATGGTTCCAGCGGGCGGCGTAACGATATACCAATCGAAGTCCGGCGGGGATGATCTGAACCCCCACTCATTGTTGCCACTTTTCGCGGCGACGTTCGTGTAGTCCTGGCAAACGCCCACCCGCACCGCGGGTGCGCCTTCATAGTCGAACGGCTCCACGTGCTGAACCGTGAAGTACTGCGTACCACGTAGGGTTGCCGTGATATGTGAATTGAGTCCGCCAGCATAAGAGACATATGCTTCGTCGAATCCTGGGTACAGGCGCTCGCCTGCGTTCTCCGGGAGACTGAAAGCTTCAGTGAGCGCGCGCGTTGCCTGAATCGCTGGCGAGTCCCAGTTCACCGGAACCGTCGACGACCAGCGGAAATTCAGCGCTCTCGATCGTTCAGACAACCCCTCTTCTGAGGATTTGTTTGTCGACGCCAGCGCCGGGGACGCCTGCTCACCGCAGCCGACGAGACCTACACAGAGGAGCAGTCCGAGTAGCCTCCGTGCCCTCATTTGACCATCACGTTCGTCGTGTTTCCAGTGTCGCGTAGTGGTGATGCAACAGACCCGTACCCATCATCAAACCAATCGGAGTACAGCCTGAAGTCTGCGCCGGGATAACGCTCACTCAGGACGTGTATTGCGTCCTCGCCGAATTGGCCTCTGCCGGGGGATGACGGATCAATTTCTAGATGTTCACGACCGTTGGGGAAATAGTCCTCCAGCCGTGTATTGGTGGGATCGAACGTCTCATCCTGGCGGATGTTCTGCTCGACAAGGGTGGCCATTCCTTGCTGTTTGATGCCGTCTGGCCCCGGTGCGTACACCTGCGATCCGAGTTCCAGCCCGCCGGGCGGTTTTCCGATGAACGATTGCTCGAGCCACGGGGTAGCGGCGCTGAGTGCTGCCCCGCCGAACGGTCCACCCATGAATGGACCCACAGCAGCGGCAGCGCTGGCGTAGATCCGCTTCTTCGTCTCATAGGACTCGACCTCGCGGCCCTCGCCGTCGCCGGCTTGCTCGGCCGACACATTGAACGCCCCCGCATCGATCAGCGCATGGATACGCCCGGAGTCCAGTGCTGCCGTGAGGTCGGGGTCGTTCGGATTCCGCTGTATCGAATCGAGGTAGGTGCCAACGGACTGGTCCGCGGCCGTCAGCGCGGAGCCGTAGAACACACCCGAGGCCCCGTCGTCGGTGGCCATCAGCGTGTAAATCTTCGTTGCGTCCAGTGCACGTGAATCACCCCATCCCGGCATATCCGTTGCGCTTCCGATATCCGAGATCTGCGGAACATACCCGGACAGCCCCCGAGCCGAGGATTCGACAAGGGCCGGGTTCACCTCACCGAGGTTGACGGAATTGTCGCCGTCGACGTCCATCAACTGACTGTGCACACCCCCGTCGGTCAGATACTCCGACAACGCGAATGCGGCTTGCCCGGCCCGTTCCTGCACTGCGGCGGGCTGCCCGTCGGCAGCGTCTGCCGTCATCCAGTCGACCAGCTTCCCCGCACTTTCACCATTGTCTTCCCACTCGTTGGTGAACAACGGATTCAAAATGGTCGCCGGATCGACCTCGCCGGTGCCATCGCCGTTTCCGTCGCCGGTGAGAATACGCAGGGCCGATTCGTGGTTTCGGGTTCCGATGTCCAGAAGATTCTGTGCCACGTCATCGCCGTAGCCGACGTCGGCGTACGTGCTTGCCGAATGAATGAGGTGCACACCGAGAATATCCCCTGGCGGCATCGTCGTGGTCTCGGCGACGATCTCCCAGGTCCGTTCGGTGTCGAAATTCCGTACCTGTAGCAAGCCTCCAGGCAGCTTCGAAAGCCCGCCCGTGTCGGAGCCGTCGCTCACGCTGTCGTTCGACACGGTGAGCAAACCGGCGGACAAGGCCTCTCGCGCAGCAAGTGCTTCCGGGCTGCCGTCCGCAGTCAGGGCCGATTGAAGCTGGTTGAAGCCTCGAGACCCGGCTTCCCGGTACAGGTCCTCGAGGTAGGTCAATGACCCTGCGGGTAGGTCCTCGACCTTCTCACCGTTACGCAGTGCCTGAATCTGCTCCGGTGTGAGTCCGGCAGCCTGCAGGTTCGCGAGCAGACGCCCGATGTCCTCTCGGCTCAGATCCCCATCCGAGACCATCTCCCAGTCATGGGCGCCCTCACCCGGAGGAACCGGCGCCGGTTTCGGAGTCACATCGCCGAGTTCACTGATCGCGGCCCGAATGAAACCCGCTTCCGCTGCATCGATCTCGATCAGTTGGGTCAGCGCATTGGTGATTGCATAGGCGTGAAAGTCCACCGAATCCTTGACCGCGTCGGAGGCGCTTGCCGGTGCCGACACCCCCTTGTTGCTGACGGTGAGCCCCTCGGCTGTTGCCGCGTCGACCTTCGATTTCAGATTGTCGAGGGCGTGACCCAAGGCGTTGCTCGAATTGGAGAGCTGGACCTTTAGCTCCCGCACCTCGCGGGCCACCTTGGTCACCAACCCGGCCTCGGTCTCACAATGATCGCGGGCGGCGGTGGCGGACTTACCTGTCCATGCCCCATCTCCCCACAACACGTCACCGGCATCGGTCACGGTGCGGTTTTCCTGCTCGAGATCCCCGGCGATCGCGTCGACGGCTACACCGCGTTCGGCGAGGACTGCCGGGTTCCATGTCAGGGCATCTTCGAGTGAAGCCATTACTCCGGTGCCGCCTTCCGCAGTTCGTCGCCGAAGTACTCATCGGTGTTCTCGAGGTGCTCCGCTACTCGGTTCGCCGTATCGGACGTCGACCACGCGCGATCGGCGAACAGCAACGTCGCCCGACGAATTGCCGAAGCAGCCTCCTCGACGGCCCCGACCACCTGCGCGCCGCCCGGAAACGCCCCTGATACCCCCTCGGTGACCGGGGCGGTGTCGATCCCGGCGAACTTCTCCGCAACATCGTCGTAGATTTTCGAAAAGGCCCGAATCTGATCGATATCGGCCCGAATGGATTCTCCCGGCATGTTCCCCCAACCTCAGCATGTTCAACGCAACATTCGTACCAGCTACGGACCTGTGGGATTCGTCCGGGGCGGCCAGTCGCCCAACCATGTCGCGAACTTCATCCTTCGGGTGCTGCGGCTTTCTTCCGGGCGATATCCTCCAGGGCCGCAATGTACTTGGCACGGTCGGCCGCCCCGGCCTCCCACGCCTCCTTGCGGTTCTTCACGACCCTCGCAGGCGAGCCGACCGCAATACTGAAGTCCGGGATGTCGCCCTTGACGACGGCGTGTGCACCGAGCACGCACCCACGACCGACCCTCGTGTTCCGCAGAACCGTCACCTTCGCGGCAATCCAGGTGTCAGGCCCGATCCGAACCGGGCTCTTCACGATGCCCTGGTCCTTGATCGGAACGTTCACGTCGTCCATACGGTGGTCGAAATCGGTGATGTAGCACCAGTCGGCGACGAGCGTCGAGGCTCCGATCTCGATGTCGAGGTAGGTGTTGACGACGTTGTCCTTGCCGAACACCACCTTGTCACCGATCCGCAGCGAGCCCTCGTGACACCTGATGGCATTGCCGTCCCCGATGTGCACCCACCGGCCGATCTCGAGACGGGACAGCTCCGGCGTCGAGTGAATTTCGACGCGCTTACCGAGGAACAACATGCCACGCAGGATGACGTGTGGATTGGCGATCCGGAACTTCGCGAGGCGGTAGTAGCGCACGAGGTACCACGGTGTATAGGCCTTGTTCGCCAGAACCCACTTCAACGACGCGATCGTCAGGAACCTGGCCTGCTCACTCTCGCCCCGACGGGAACCCCGCCATCTCGTACGCAACGGTGCGCCCCACATGCTCGTCATAGCCAGTCAGCCTAGGGTGTGCCCGGTCACCACGGTACCCGCGGGATAGTCTCTCGTCTGGGTTCAACCGAGACGAGGAGATGGAATGCGGCGGGTCCTACGTTCGTCCGTACTGGCGTTGACGGCGATCACCACGATCGTGCTCAGCGGCTGCGCAAACGAATCGGAGGTCATCGACATCTTCTCGGGTGGCGGTTGGCCGGGGGTCCACTCGGACGCCCGCAACAGCGACACCAGCCCCGTCACCGGTTCACGGGACATATCCAACGCGTGGTCACGCGGTATCGGCGGCACGGTGGCCGGACACGCCTCTGTGGCTGCCAGCGGTCAGATCTTCGTCACAGCACGCACCGAGGAGGGCTGCAACGTCTTCTCGTACCAGATCAAGAGCGGACGCAAGCGCTGGTGCCGCGAACTCGCCCCCGGTGCCGTTGCGTCGACGCCCGTGGTCGACACCGTTGCGAACGTCTACGTCGGCGAGGACGGCGCCATGAACTCGTTCACCGAGCACGGTCAGCTGCGGTGGCGTACACCCGTGGTCGGCACTCCGATCTCCGCACAGTTCACCAGCGACGGGAACCTCCTGTTCGTCACCCAGCTCGGACAGATCAACGTTCTCGACACGCAGACGGGGCGCCAGATCGTGGCGCCGTACAACATGAATCCTCCGCCGACGATCGACGACGGCCCGGTCGACGACCTACCGGCGAACAAAGGTCTGAGCGACTGCTTCCTCGGCGGGCCCGAGTGCCCGGTGGCCAACACCCCCGCCGTCGATCTCGCGAGCGGCAAGTTCTACGTCACCTACATCGCTCCCGGTGCGTCGGAGGCGAAGCTCGTCGCCATGCGCTATTCCGGTGGCGCGAACCCGGAGATCACCCAGGAATGGGCATCGACCGCATTGCCGGGTGGCAGCGGATCGAGTCCTGTCGTGTCGGCGGACGGCACCGTGGTCTACGCCACCGACAACGAGGGCACACTGTGGGCGTTCGACGCCGAGACCGGTGATCCGAACTGGAGCCACGACCTCGGATACGTTCCCACCGGGAGCCCCTCGACGTCCGCCGACGGCCTGCTCGTCCCGGCCGGTGGCGACAACGCGCACCTGATGGCGTTGCGAGACCGAGGCGACCACGCGGAAATCGCGTGGGAGCGTGCGGATCTGCAACAGGTGGGCACGACCGCTCAAACGGCCGGGAACACCGGCTACACAACGATCCGGGAAGGCGAGAACGGTATCGCCGTGCTCACCTTCGACACCCAGACCGGCGAGACACTCGATCAGGACACCCTCCCCGGCGCGGAAGGATCCACGGTGGGCACCTCCGTCGGACCGGACGGCGAGGTGGTCACCCCCACCTTCATCGGTGAGCTGTTCGTCCTGAAGTAGTACGAGGCTCGCAGACGAAAGCGACTCCTGCCCTGCCGATTCGGGTTATCACCACCGAAAGCGAGCGCGTGCCCCGCAGCTTCAGCTTCGGCCGAAGGTGCGCAGGATCGACGTCGACACCGCGAACCAGAATCTCCGCGATGCCGCAGTCCTGGCGGGCAAGCTCCTGGCGCAGCGTCTTCTCCGAGAATTTGATCCGGTCGAGCACCCGGAACCCCGAAACTCCTTCGGGCAGAGCATCACCGGTCAGGTAGGCGATGCGGGGGTCGAGTTGCCACAGTCCGTGGACGGCCGCGTAGTGCCGGACCAGACCCGCGCGCACCACAGCTCCGTCCGGATCGATCAGCCATTCGCCCGGCTCGCGTTCGGGTACGTCGTCACCTTCTGCATCGGTGATCGACCAACTGCCTCCGTCGGAAGCGAGGACCGTGGCACGTCGACGGGCGCCGGCCAGCCCCGGCGACCACAGGCACGCTTCACGAACCCCCCCGTCGAGTGAGACGATCTCCACCTCACCGTCCCACCCGAAACGATCGAAGTCGAGTCCTGGCGCGCATTTCACGGCAAGGTCGCGGCCACGATAGGCATCCACCAGATCCGGCAGCGGCGGCTGTAGTGCGGCCGGGTCGTGGGTGCGCTTGCCACCGCTGCGCCTGGCAGGGTCGGCGATCACGACGGTGCCGCGCGAAGACGGCACCAGCGCATCCGCACGCAGGATGTGCGCCGCGGGTACGTTGTGCTGCGCCATGGCGAGCCGCACCGGATCGATGTCGCTCCCGACGACGACGTCGGCGGTACCGGTCAATGCGTGCAGTTCGGCGCCTATCGAACACGTCACGTCGTGGACGGCACGTCCGGCGAGGCGGGTGGCGCGATGGCGCGCGACCACTGCCGGGGTCGCCTGTTGCACGGCATCGTCGGTGAACAGCCAACTCCGAGTGCCCGGCAGCTTGTCTGCCGCCTTGCGCCGCAACAGAACCAGTTCGATGAGCATCGGCGCACGCGCATCGAAACGCGCACGCGCCCGGCCGGTGTCGGCCAGACGCGTGCGCGTCGTCAACTCGAGTTGGTCTACCTCGTCGAGTGCACCGACACCGGCGTCACTACGCAGGTACTCGACGTCCTCGAGGGTGAAGGCATACCCCACAGCATCACTGTCCCTACAAGGTCACTGTCCGGGCTTCACACCGGTGATCATGACGTTGTAGAAGAAGCCGCGCGGAACGACGCGCCGGAGGATCTTCTCGTCGACCCAGCTCAGGCTCTTCCAACCGCCGAATGCGAACTTCGCCCAGCCCCAGCCGAGTTTCTCGGGCGGAACAGCCGCTTCGAAGGTCCGGACGGGCCAGCCCAGCAGTGCCGCAGCAAATTCCTCGGTCTCGGCGTGAACCTCGGAGGCGCCGGCGGATTTCGCGATGCTCTCGAGATCGGTGGGATCGAACGTGTGAATGTCGACCACGGCCTCGAGCGCAGCCGCACGCGACGACTCGTCGAGTTCGGCCTGGGGGCGACGCCAGTCCGCGAGGAACGGCAACCGGGTGATCCGAGTGGTGGCCTCCCACGTCGCGCGGCCGAGCCAACGGGCGTAGAAATTGCCAACTGTGGTCGGCTCGCCGGCGAACACGAAACGTCCACCCGGCTTGAGCACACGCAGAACCTCCCGCAGCGACTGCTCCACGTCCGGGATGTGGTGCAGAACGGCGTGACCGACCACGAGATCGAACGTGTTGTCCTCGTAAGGGATGGTCTCGGCGTCGGCGACACGCCCGTCCACCGGCAGGCCCAGCCCCTCCGCGTTGCGGAGCGCCACCTTCACCATGCCGGGAGACAGGTCGGTGACCGACCCGGTCTTGGCAACCCCGCCCTGCATCAGATTCAGAAGGAAGAATCCGGTGCCGCATCCGAGTTCGAGGGCCCGCTCGTACGGGAGCGGCTGTTCACCCGCGACAGCGTCGAAGCGGCCGCGGGCGTAGTCGATGCAACGCTCGTCGTACGAGATGGACCACTTGTCGTCGTAGGTCTCCGCTTCCCAATCGTGGTACAGAACCTGCGCGAGCTTGGTGTCTTTCCGCGCGGCCTCCACTTCCTCGGCGGTGGCGTGGGGGCGCGGTGCAGGGTCGACCCCATCATTCTGTGCGGTCGACTCGTCGTGGGCGCTAGCAGTCATGAGCGAAATCCTACTCGCTGGTAGATGGGAACAGGTTCTAGTTTTGTCGTGGCGAGCTTACTCCCCCGTGAACTGCGCCTTACCCGGCCCGTTGGCAATGAACGATTCCATGCCGATCGTCCGGTCCTTCGTCGCGAACAAGGACGCGAACAGATGCTGCTCGATCTTCAGACCGGTGTTCAGATCCGCATCCAGACCCTCGTCGATCGCGGCCTTGGCGGCCGCAAGCGCGCGGCCGGCGGCACCCGTGAACTGGGACGCCCACGCCCGCGCCGCGTCGTACACGTCATCCGGTGCGACGATCTCGTCGATCAGCCCCATACCGTGCGCCTCGTCCACGCCCACGAAACGCCCGGTGAATACCATGTCCTTGGCCTTGGCCGGGCCGATCAGACGCGCGAGGCGCTGGGTGCCGCCACCGCCCGGGATGATGCCGAGAAGAATCTCCGGGACACCGACCTTGACGTTGTCCCCAGCAATCCGGCGATCGGCCGACAGGGCGACCTCGAGGCCCCCGCCCAGCGCATAACCCGTGATCGCCGCAACCGTCGGCTTCGGAATCTCCGACACCGCCGCGATCGCCGTCTGCATGTCCGCAATGACGTCACTGATGCGGGCGAAGTCCATCTCCGCCATCTCCTTGATGTCCGCACCGGCCGCGAACACCTTCTCGCCGCCGTACACGATCACGGCTTTGACCTCGGAATCAACGGTTGCCTGGTGCGCAGCGGCGCGCAACTCGTCCTGAACCTGACGATTCAGCGCGTTCATGGGGGGCCGGGCCAGACGAATCGTGCCGATGCCTTCGGATACCTCGAGAGTGACGAACTCAGCCATGGCTGACAGGCTACTTGGCCGACGGTCTATTCCGCGGACTGGGACGCCCAGGGGTGCGGTCCGGCTCCGTAGTAACCCTCCTGGCCGGGGAACTCCACATGAACCCGACCGTCCTCGTTGGTCAGGGTAGGCAGGATCGCTTCGATATCGGGCGAATGGGCCAGCACGTCGTCGACACGGCCGAATTCCGCGAGCGCCGTGAGCTGACTCCACGTCGGCGGCAGAAGGATGCTCCCCTGTGCACGCCAATCGTCGAGCGCCTGCGCAGGGGTGAACCAACCGACCTGCTCCGCCTCGGAAGTGGCGCCGTCGGCGTTCTGCCCTTCCGGGGCGGCCGCGACGAAGAACCGGGTGTCGTACCGCCGCCCCTCGCCCACCGGGGTGATCCAGTTGGACCACGGCCGAAGCAGGTCCGTGCGCAGCACCAAGTCTTCTCGTCGAAGGAACTCGCTGAACGACAACTCCCGACGCTCGAGGAGGCCGCGGGCCTGCGCGTACCGGACGGAGTCGTCCACCACGGTATCGGTGCTCGGCCCCGCGAGCAGGACACCGCACTCTTCGAACGTCTCGCGGGCAGCGGCGCACACCAGCGCCCGAGCCTGCGCGTCGTCCGTCGCGAAACGCTCGGCCCACCATTCGACGCCGGGGCCGGCCCACGCGATCTCCGCCTCGGCATCGGAGGCATCGACCCCGCCGCCGGGAAACACCGTCATGCCACCCGCGAACGCCATCCCCTTGACCCGGCGCTGAAGGAACACTTCGATCCCCGAGTGCCCATCGCGCAGCAGCACGACGGTCGACGCGTCGCGGACCGGAGTGTCGCGGCGCGAGTGCTGTGAGTCATCCGTGGCCATGAGCGAAACATACGCCATCGCCTGCGATCGGCAATCAGGCTCGGTGCGCTCCCGGCGGCTTCGTCCGGCGCGCGAAGAATCGTCCGTCGACCCGATCGAGGGTGATGCGCTGGCTGAATGCCTCGGTGAGGTTCTCGGCGGTGATGACGTCGTCGAGAAGGCCCTGTGCCACGACACCGCCCTCCTTCAGGAGAAGCGCATGCGTGAACCCCGGCGGAATCTCCTCGACATGGTGGGTGATCAGAACCGTCGCAGGAGCGTCCGGATCTGCGGCGAGATCGGTGAGCCTGGCCACGAGTTCCTCACGGCCCCCCAGATCGAGGCCTGCCGCCGGTTCGTCCAGCAACAACAGTTCCGGGTCTGTCATCAATGCGCGGGCGATCAGGACACGTTTGCGTTCACCTTCGGACAACGTGCCGTAGGTGCGTTGTCCGAGATGCTCGGCGCCAAGGCTCTCCAGCATCTCCAACGCCCTGTCCGTGTCCATCGATTCGTAGCGCTCGCGCCAACGCCCGAGTACCGCGTACCCGGCCGACACCACCAGATCGCTCACGATCTCGTCGCCGGGCACCCGCCCTGCCAACGCCGACGACGACAAGCCGATGCGCTGACGCAGTTCGCTGACGTCCACGCGGCCGAGTTGCTCACCGAGCAGGTTGGCACTGCCGCTGGTCGGATGCACTTCTGCTGCGGCCACGCGCAGCAAGGACGTCTTGCCCGCACCGTTGGGGCCGAGAATCACCCACCGCTCGTCGAGTTCCACCTTCCACGTGATCGGGCCCACCAGCGTGGAACCACCTCGCCGCAGCAGGACGTCGTCGAATTCGATGAGTAGATCGGGATCAGGTTCAGGCACGCGTCCATCTTCGCGCACAACCGCGCGCCGCACACAACTGGATCGAAGCGTGTCGCGGGAAAAGCGTTACGTCGCAACGACAGCCTCGCCACGACGCCTCACGTTCGAGGCAGTGTGGCCGTTGCGTCGGTTCGCATCAGAGCCGCACCAGTGGGCCGATCGCCCGCGCGTAGGTGGTGCCGACACCGGCGGCGCTGTCCCGAATCCTGGCCGCTCACGCAGCGGGCGGTACCGCGATCACCGTCATCGACCCTGGCGCAACCTCGGTGAACCCCGCATCACGAACCGCCACCGCACGCCCCGCCTGCACGAGCCGCATCAAGCGTTTCCAAGTCGTGGGACCGGCGCCGCGTACCGCGCAGCGAAAGTCGTTCTCCGCCCATCTACGAGCATCTTCCACGTCGAGTGCCGCTGCGAGAAGCATCGACGCGTGACCTACCTGTGCGGCGGCCTTACCCACCGTCATCTCGAGTCTCGAATCGATCCACAGGACCGGAACACCGGGCGGTGGTGGGCCGGGTTCGTCGTGCTCGAGATCAGTTCCACCGATCTGCAATTTCTTGATCCGCGGATCCAAGTCTCCGACCGGTCCGGGGACGAGTGCACGTGCGCTTGCACCCGCCACGTCGACGGTGATTCCATCGACGTTCTGGGCGCCGGCCCACGCAGCACCGCGGGCGCGCCGCGACACCTTTCGGATCCGGGAATCCACCCAGGCCGAGAAATTCTCGTGCCACGGACCGGGTTCACCGTCGTCGTTCAGCCCCACCCGCTCGTCGAAACACAACGCCACTGCCGACGCCGCCGCCGCCTCGAGCAGGCTCGATCGATGGGGAGGATCCGCTTTGGGGATGTGCAGAACGATCGGCATCGCGAGTACTGCCGCAGGGTCCTGCGGGTCGGGCCGCCCGCCGTATCCGGCGACCAACCTGGCGTGACGGGCTTGAAACGCGGTGCTCATACGAGTGGAACGCGCCGGATTCCTCCGTCGATCGCGTCCGCGGCCTCCACTTCGTCGCGCGTGACCCCCAGGATGAACAGCACAGCATCCAGGAACGGGTGCGACAACGCGGTATCCGCAATCTCGCGCAGGGCAGGCTTGGCATTGAACGCAATGCCCAGACCTGCTGCGGTCAACATGTCGATGTCGTTGGCTCCGTCACCGACCGCCACGGTCTGTTCCATCGGAACACCCACCTGGTCTGCGAACTTACGCAGCGCCGCGGCCTTTGCGGCTCTGTCGACGATGTCACCGATCACCCGGCCGGTCAGCTTTCCATCCTCGATCTCGAGGGTGTTGGCCTGCACGAAGTCGAGTTCCAGTTCGTGAGCCAAGCCCTCGATGACCTGACGGAAACCACCGGAAACGACACCGCAGTGGAACCCGAGCCGCCGCAAGGTGCGAATCGTCGTGCGCGCACCCGGTGTCAGCTGTAGGCCCTCCGCCACTTCCTCGATGACCGATTCATCGAGACCGGCCAACGTGGCGACCCGCTGGTGCAGCGACTCGGTGAAGTCGATTTCGCCCCGCATCGCGGATTCGGTGACCGCCCGCACCTCGTCCTCGACCCCGGCCTTCGCCGCGAGCATCTCGATGACTTCGCCCTGCACCAGAGTCGAGTCGACGTCGAACACGATGAGACGCTTCGCGCGACGCGACAGCCCGCCACGCTCGATCGCGATATCCACGTTCTCCAGGGCAGAAACCTCCGCCAGACCAGCACGCAGTGCCTCGTCGGCGGGATCGGTGTCCGACGCACTGACCAGTAATTCGAGGCCCGTGACCGGGTAGTCGGCGATACCGCGAATCGAATCGATGTTGGCACCGAGCGCCGCGAGCTTCCGGGACACCGACCGCATCGCGCGTGCCGACACGGGGCTCCCCAGAATGACGACGGCGTGCGTGGCCACCGGCTGCCGAACGGGATCGGCGCCGATCTCCACATCGACGGACATGCCGACCGTCGCCATCGCTTCCTCGAGCTGCTCCTGCAACGACTCCGGATCATCGGGGCACACGACCAGCACTCCGAGCGTGAGGCGCCCCCTGATGACTACCTGCTCCACGTCGAGAAGACTCACGTCGTGACGCGAGAGCGTCGCGAACAGGACCGACGTGACTCCCGGCCGATCCGGACCCGTCACAGTCACCAGAACAGTGGTGTCGGTTGCACCCACCGCGAACTCCGTTCGTATTCAGCTCGATATCAACCGGAAAGCCCCGCCCGATAGTGCGGGCGGGGCTTTCCCGAGTAATTCATGGACCCAGGCTAGTGGCGGGCGTCCTCGAGGACAGCACTGTCGTGCTTGTTGCCGTGCCCTGGGCCGACGTGCGCTTCTGCCTTCATCCGCTCGATCATGTGCGGGTAGTGCAGTTCGAACGCCGGACGCTCGGACCGAATCCGCGGCAACTCCGTGAAGTTGTGACGCGGCGGCGGGCAGGTGGTGGCCCATTCGAGCGAGTTTCCGTAACCCCACGGGTCGTCCACCGTCACCACTTCGCCGTATCGGTAACTCTTGAAGACGTTCCAGATGAACGGCAACGTCGACGCACCGAGAACGAAGGCGAAGATCGTCGAGAACGAGTTCAGGAAGGTGAACCCGTCCGACGGCAGGTAGTCGGCGTAGCGACGCGGCATGCCCTCGTTACCCAACCAGTGCTGCACCAGGAACGTGCCGTGGAAGCCGATGAACGTGGTCCAGAAGTGCCATTTCGCGAGGCGCTCGTCCATCAGACGCCCGGTCATCTTCGGGAACCAGAAGTAGATGCCGGCGTAGGTGGCGAACACGACCGTGCCGAACACCACGTAGTGGAAGTGCGCCACCACGAAGTACGTGTCCGTGACGTGGAAGTCGAGCGGCGGGCTCGCGAGGATGACGCCGGACAGACCACCGAAGAGGAAGGTGATGAGGAAGCCGATGGAGAACAACATCGGCGACTCGAACGTCAACTGCCCCTTCCACATCGTGCCGATCCAGTTGAAGATCTTCACACCCGTCGGGACGGCGATCAGGAAGGTCATGAACGAGAAGTACGGAAGCAGGACTGCACCGGTCGCGTACATGTGGTGTGCCCACACGGCGATGGACAGAGCCGCAATACCGAGCGTCGCGTACACCAGGCCGCTGTAACCGAAGACCGGCTTACGGGCGAACACCGGGAAGATCTCGGAAACGATACCGAAGAACGGCAGCGCGATGATGTACACCTCGGGGTGGCCGAAGAACCAGAACAGGTGCTGCCACAGGAGCACACCACCGGTGGCCGGGTCGAAGATGTGGCCACCGAGGTGACGATCGACGAACAGACCCATGAACGCGGCGGTCAGCAGCGGGAACGCCAGCAGGATCAGGATGCTGGTGATGAAGATGTTCCACGTGAAGATCGGCATGCGGAACATCGTCATACCGGGAGCACGCAGGCAGATGACGGTGGTGATCATGTTGACACCACCGAGGATGGTGCCGAGACCGGCAACCGCCAGGCCCATGATCCACAGATCCGCACCGACGCCCGGCGAGTGCAGCGCACTCGTGAGCGGGGTGTAGGCGGTCCAACCGAAGTCTGCTGCGCCACCAGGGGTCACGAAGCCGGCGGTGGTGATGATCGCACCGAACAGGTACAGCCAGTAACTGAAGGAGTTCAGTCGCGGGAACGCCACGTCGGGCGCACCGATCTGCAACGGCAGGATGTAGTTCGCGAAGCCGAACACGACCGGCGTCGCGTACAGCAGCAACATGATCGTGCCGTGCATGGTGAACAGCTGGTTGAACTGCTCGTTCGAGAGGAACTGCATGCCGGGAATGGCAAGCTCCGCACGCATCAGCAGCGCCATGAGGCCACCGATGAGGAAGAAGGCGATCGAGGTCGCCAAGTACATGATTCCGAGCACCTTGGGATCGGTGGTCGTAATCATCTTGTACACGAACGAGCCCTTGGGTCCCCCCCGCGGCGGGTAAGGCCTGGCTGCAGCTATCTCGGGGACTGGCTGGGGCGCTACGGCAGTCACTGATCCTCCTGAATGTGCCCTTGGTCGCTCCGCAGGCCCGCTCCTGGCATTCAATTCTCGCTCGGCGAGACGAACGCACTACTGGCTTGCGCTCATCGAATCGTAGACCGTGTCCGAACGGACCGATTACTCGGTCCTACCCACTGTCGTACTTCGATACCTGAACGGCAACTCGAACCACCGCCTACCTGCGGTTGTACGGGCGAACGAGACGTACCGCGCACCCGCCCGGCGTGTCGGCGCCCGAACTCCACGGCTAACCTGATTGCGCCCCGTACCCAGAGGAAGTCGCCGAATTGCCTACTCGTACCCGCACCTCCATCCGCCGAGCTGTGACCGCGCTGGCCACCACCGCCATCACCCTTGTCGCCCTGACGGGATGCAGCAGCGAACCGGACGACGCCAGCACCATCGACAGGACGACGACGCGCATCGCCGGCGCCGGGGTCGTCGGGATCGAGCGTGACACCACCACCGCGTGCGCAACACCCACCCCCATCGACCCTGGGTTGGTCCCGGGAACCACTCATTCGGTGGTACACACGCTCGGTGAGGCACAGGTGCCGACGGACCCGCAACGCATCGTCGTCCTCGATCCGGCCGCATTGGATGCCGTGTGCGCACTGGGCCTGTGGGAACGGGTGGTGGGCGCAGCCACCGTCGACGGAGACACCCCACAACCGGAGTATCTGGGTTCGGGCATCTCGCAGATTCCTGGAATCGGCACGGTCGATGAACCCGATGTGACCAAGATCGAGCAGTCGAATCCCGACTTGATCCTCGGATCGTCGCCGGCTTCGGGCGAGCTGTACGAGCGACTGGAAGCCATCGCTCCCACAGTGTTCGCGGGTTCGGACCCGGTGTATTGGAAGGCACAGTTCCAGCTCGCGGGCAACGCCCTCGGCCGGGCCCAAGCGGCCACGGCAGCACTCGAGCAGTACCAGAAGGATGCGGCGCAGGCCGGTGCGGACATCACCGCAGCGCAGACTCAAGCGTCCTTGGTCTCCTTCGGACCCGACTCACTGTCGATACTCGGCCCCGCCACGTTCGCAGGCCAGGTACTCGCCGATACGGGCGTGCGCCGTCCGCAGGGACAGCGACTGGAAGGTGCAGCCACCGAGGTCGTTCCCGTAGGCGAACTCGACCGAGTCGAGGGCGACCTCGTCTACGTCACCTTCGACGGCCCGGAGGGCAAGGAACACGGCACCGAGGTGATGAACAGCGACGAGTGGAAAGACCTCCAGGCGGCAACCGACAACAGGGTCTTCGTGGTCGAGAATGCGGTCTGGGCAGGCAGCGGCCTGGTTGCCGCCCGCGCCGTGATCACGGACCTGAGTCGGTCACTCCATGCGTATGTAAGCTAGCCTTGCCTTATGTCAGCTAGATTTCGCGTGGCCGTGGTAGCTATCGTCGCTGCCTTCAGTGGTGCACTCGCACCAGCACTAGCCAGTGCCGAGCCGGCCCCGGCCACCCCCGCTATCGAAGTGTTCACCGCCGACGGAATCACGCCGTTGGGCAACACACCCGTCCATGAGGGTGACACGATCGTCGTCCACGGAACAGGGTTCGATCCGTACGCCAACACGGACGGGTTGCCGCTCCCGGTCCCCCCCGGAGTGCCCCACGGAACGTTCGTCACCTTCGGGGCGTTCGCCCCCGAATGGCGGCCGTCGATGGGCTCACCCACAGAAGCCCGCGCCACGGACCGATCCGCCACCGCATGGGTGATGTCCGAGGAGGCGCTGGCTCAGGTGCCCAGCGTGCCATTCAACTTCCAGCGCACGATTCGCCAGCAATTCGTTCCGCTCGAAGCTGACGGTTCGTTCACTGCCGAACTCACGGTGAAGCCACCGAATGTAGTTCCGGCCGACGCCGTCTACGGCGTCTACAGCTACGCCGCCGCCGACGCCGTGAATCCGGCCGAGGAACTGTTCGTGCCCGTGACCTTCGATCCGGCGCCCGGCCCGAATGCACCGCAACCGTCACCACAGGATCTGATCTGGGGACTGGCACCGGGCTACACCGAACTGGTGAAAGGCCCGACGCAGGGAGCCGTGGTGGGATCCGATGGCGCTACCGTCCGCGACGACGGCCGATTGGCGTTCGCCCTCGACTCCGCGGACGTCGACCCCGTCACCGGCTTCGGAATCGTGAAGTATTCCGGCACGGTTGTTTCGTCCACACGCTTCCACCTCGCCGAAATCGCTCTGGCGGATCCGTGGATCGAGTTCACCCGGGAAGGCACGTTCCTCAGCGCCGAATCGTCGGACACGAACACCAACGGTACCGACACGATGACGCGAATCCGCTTGGCCCGGTTGGATGCTCCTGCCGACCCCGACGTCCGTGAGCGGTCCGACGTGTCGGCACAGTTCTCTGCCTCCCTGCAGCCGACCCTGCTGCTCCCGTATTCGGGGAGCACCGCGGCACCGGTCACATACCGGTACTGACGTGCCGGTCCCCGAGTTCGTCGCGGCGCTGCGTGCGCACGTCGGCCACGCACCGCTGTGGCTCTCGGGCGTCAGCGTCGTGGTACTCGGCGACGACGGCCGGATACTGCTCACCCGACGCAAGGACAACGACCGTTGGGCGGTCGTGTCCGGCATCCTCGAGCCGGGCGAACAGCCCGGTCGGGCCGCCGTACGCGAGGTACGCGAGGAAACTGGTGTCGGCGCGGAGTTGCTCCGCATCACCAGCATCGACACCACGTCTCCCATCACCTACCCCAACGGCGACGTGGCGCAGTACCTCGACATATGTTTCCTCGCCCGGCATGTCGATGGGGTGCCGAGAGTCGCCGACGACGAGAACGTCGACGTCGCGTGGTTCGCACCCACCGCCCTGCCAGAAGGGTTGACGGAATCGTCGCAGTCGCGCATCTTTCACGCACTCCGCGGCCAGTCCGAGGCATGGTTCCACTCCCCCACGTAGCGCACTCTCACCCCACGAATGTCACACCGGTTCAACGCGGTTGAACCGGTGTGACATTCGTGGAGCGGGGGTGGGTCTAGAAGTCCCAGTCCTCGTCCTCGGTGTTGACGGCCTTTCCGATGACGTAGGAACTACCCGAGCCGGAGAAGAAATCATGGTTCTCGTCGGCATTCGGCGATAGAGCCGACAGGATCGCAGGATTGACGTCCGTCTCGTCCTTCGGGAACAGACCCTCGTATCCGAGGTTCATCAGCGCCTTGTTCGCGTTGTAACGCAGGAACTTCTTGACGTCCTCGGTCAATCCGACCTCGTCGTACAGATCCTGGGTGTACTCGACCTCATTGTCGTACAGCTCGAAGAGCAACTCGAACGTGTAGTTCTTCAGGTCGTCCCGCTCGGCCTGAGTGAGTTCCTCGAGGCCCTTCTGGTACTTGTAACCGATGTAGTAACCGTGCACCGCCTCGTCGCGAATGATGAGACGAATAAGGTCTGCCGTGTTGGTCAGTTTCGCCCGCGAAGACCAGTACATTGGGAGGTAGAAGCCCGAATAGAACAGGAAGCTCTCGAGCAGCGTGGACGCCACCTTGCGTTTCAGCGGTGCGTCGCCCTGGTAGTAGTCCATGACGATCTCGGCCTTGCGCTGCAGGTTCGGGTTCTCCTCGGACCAGCGGAAGGCATCGTCGATGTCCCGAGTCGAGCACAGTGTCGAGAAGATCGAACTGTAGCTCTTGGCGTGAACCGACTCCATGAACGCGATGTTGGTGTACACCGCCTCCTCGTGCGGGGTGATCGCATCGGGGATGAGGCTCACCGCACCGACCGTGCCCTGAATGGTGTCCAGCAGCGTCAGGCCCGTGAAGACCCGCATCGTGAGCTGCTGCTCCTGTTCCGTGAGAGTCCCCCACGACGGAATGTCGTTGGACACCGGCACCTTCTCCGGAAGCCAGAAATTGCCGACGAGGCGATCCCACACCTCCGCGTCCTTTTCATCCTGGACGCGATTCCAGTTGATAGCCGACACCCGGCTGACGAGCTTGACCATTGATTCCTCACTTCGTTCGGCTGTGCGTGGTCAACGAGTCCGAAGACTCGTCAACCACGCACGGGCGGCGGAGCCGCCTAGAGCATGCAGGAAACGCAACCTTCCACCTCAGTGCCTTCGAGCGCCATCTGTCGCAACCTGATGTAGTACAGGGTTTTGATTCCCTTGCGCCACGCGTAGATCTGCGCCTTGTTGATGTCGCGGGTGGTCGCGGTGTCCTTGAAGAACAGTGTCAACGACAGGCCCTGGTCCACGTGCTGCGTAGCAGCCGCGTAGGTGTCGATGATCTTCTCGTACCCGATCTCGTAGGCATCCTGGTAGTAGTCCAGGTTGTCGTTGTTCAGGTAGGGCGCCGGGTAGTAGACGCGCCCGATCTTGCCCTCCTTGCGAATCTCGATCTTCGCCGCCACCGGGTGAATGGAGCTGGTGGAGTAGTTGATGTACGAGATCGAGCCGGTCGGCGGGACGGCCTGCAGGTTCTGGTTGTAGATGCCGTGCTTCTGCACCGACGCCTTCAGCTCGCGCCAATCGTCCTGGGTGGGGATGTGCACACCGGACTCGGCGAACAGTTGCCGCACCCGTTCCGTCTTCGGCTCCCACACCTGGTCGGTGTACTTGTCGAAGTACTCACCGGACGCGTACTTGGACTCCGGAAAGCCCGCGAAGTACGTGCCGCGGTCCTTGGCGATCTCGTTGGACGCCCGGATCGCGTGGAACACCACCGTGTAGAAGTAGATGTTCGTGAAGTCGATGCCCTCGTCGGAGCCGTAGTAGATCCGCTCGCGGGCCAGGTAGCCGTGCAGGTTCATCTGCCCGAGACCGATCGCGTGGCCCTCGTCGTTCGCCTTCCGGATCGACGGGACGGAGTCGATGGAGGTCTGGTCGGCGACGGCGGTCAGCGCCCGGATGGAGACCTCGATGGTTTGCGCGAAGTCCGGCGAGTCCATGGTCTTGGCGATGTTCAGCGAGCCCAGGTTGCAGGAGATGTCCTTGCCGATTTTGTTGTACGAGAGGTCATCGTTGAACACCGACGCAGTCGACACCTGAAGGATCTCGGAGCACAGATTCGAGTGGGTGATCTTGCCGTCGATCGGGTTGGCCCGGTTCACGGTGTCCTCGAACATGATGTACGGGTAGCCCGACTCGAACTGCAACTCGGCGACGGTCTGGAAGAACTCGCGAGCTTTGATCTTGGACTTGCGAATCCGCTTGTCGTCGACCATCTCGTAGTACTTCTCGGTGACGTCGATGTCCGCGAACGGCACCCCGTAGATGCGCTCGACGTCGTACGGAGAGAAGAGGTACATGTCCTCGTTCTTCTTCGCCAGCTCGAACGTGATGTCGGGGATGACGACGCCGAGCGAAAGGGTCTTGATGCGAATCTTCTCGTCCGCATTCTCGCGCTTGGTGTCCAGGAAGCGGTAGATGTCCGGGTGGTGCGCGTGCAGGTACACCGCACCGGCACCCTGACGGGCACCGAGCTGGTTGGCGTACGAGAACGAATCCTCGAGCAGCTTCATGATGGGAATGACGCCGGAACTCTGGTTCTCGATCTTCTTGATCGGCGCACCGTGCTCGCGAATATTGGTGAGCAGCAGGGCAACTCCGCCGCCACGCTTGGACAACTGCAACGCAGAGTTCACGGAGCGCCCGATGGACTCCATGTTGTCCTCGATACGCAGCAGGAAGCACGAAACCGGCTCACCGCGCTGCTTCTTGCCCGAGTTGAGGAATGTGGGCGTGGCCGGCTGGAAACGGCCAGAGATGATCTCGTCGACGAGTTTGGTGGCCAGTTCCTCGTCACCCGCGGCCAGGGTCAACGCAACCATGCAGACACGGTCTTCGAAACGCTCGAGGTACCGCTTTCCGTCGAACGTCTTGAGCGTGTAAGACGTGTAGTACTTGAACGCCCCGAGGAACGTCGGGAACCGGAACTTCTTCGAGTAGGCGTGATCGATCAGCGACTTCACGAATGCTCGCGAGTACTGGTCGAGCACCTCGGGCTCGTAGTAGTTCTCTTCGACGAGGTAGTCGAGTTTCTCGTCGAGATTGTGGAAGAAGACGGTGTTCTGGTTGACGTGCTGCAGGAAGTACTGGCGCGCTGCCGCCACATCCTTGTCGAACTGGATTTCACCGTTCGGGCCGTAGAGGTTCAGCATCGCGTTGAGTGCGTGGTAGTCGAGACCACTCGTCGAGTCGCCGCCGCGCACGTCGCGCACTACCTCGACTGTGTCCGTGATGGTTGGTGCCACTGTTGTTGCTCCCGCTCTGCCTCGTGTTCCCAGAATTGCTGCAGTCCCTCACGGACACGTTCGACGTCCTCGGCCGTCCCCATGAGTTCGAAGCGATACAGGTAGGGGACCTGACACTTCTGAGATATGACGTCTCCAGCGAAACAATAGGAGTCGCCGAAGTTGGTATTGCCGGCCGCGATGACCGCCCGGATCAATGATCGGTTGTGCTTGTTGTTAAGGAATCGAATGACCGGTTTGGGTACATAGTTCGTGTCGCGACCCATGGCTGTGGTTCCTCCACCGTAAGTGGGAAGAATGAGCACATAGGGTTCGTCGACCTCGAACGAGCCTTCGCGGTCATGAATTGGAATACGAATGCTCGGAAGACCGAGCTTCTCCACGAATCGGTGTGTGTTCTCCGATGCGCTGGAGAAGTACACCAGGGAAGCCATCGGTTCTCACCTTCGATCGAGCTGCAGTGGATCGAGCCGAGCAGTCGGCCCGACCCCGCTTCACGCAGCGTTTGCCGAGAGGCTCTTGATCCGGTCGGGACGGAAGCCCGACCAGTGATCGTCACCGGCCACGACCACGGGCGCCTGGAGGTATCCGAGTGCCATCACGTAGTCCCGGGCGTCGGCATCTTCGCTGATATCGACCACTGCGTAATCGATACCCGCCTTGTCGAGAGCCTTGTAGGTGGCATTGCACTGAACGCAAGCGGGCTTGGTGTAGACGGTGATGCTCATGAAGTCCCTCTTTCCGTTGCCTGACGACGCTGACGACCTGTGTGTTCAGCAACCGAGCGACCGTCTGAGCAAGGCGGATGCGATGCGCATCCGGTGAAACTCACGTTGTGGTCTCTCAGTGCCCCAGACACTACACCTAGTGGCCGACAGAAACACCAAACCCGAGATGTAGTGAGTCACATCGATGAAATTCCCAGGTCGTAGTCTGCGCTGTCGCAAAATTCTCACCCGATTCGGCGTGTCGCACGTCACATTTCCGGTGATGGGCAACCATGCCGCAACACGACGGAAGAAGTATCTCGATACCGTCCCACCCACCCCGACACGACACCCGCAAGGCCTTCCGGAAGTCGTCCGATGTTCCGGGCACGGCTGCGCTGCAGCAACCCGTACGACCACCCTGCACCCCCCCATCGGATGCTCTCTCGACCCCTGTTGGTCCGACACGCCGCTCACGCACACATGCGGCACACACGAGGGAACCCCCCGGCTACTTGCTCCGAGGTAGCTGAACCCCACGGTGGGCGACGCGCCGTAGTGTTCGAGGGCGTGGCACACCCGGACGAACTCCCCCACTCGGCGACCGTGACGAGCGCCCGGCACCTCACTGCCCATATGCGGCGTCTCACGTTCGAAGGCCCGGGACTCGCCACTTTCACGTCCAGCGGTCGACCCGACGAGCGACTGCTCGTGGGACTTCCACCCGAGTGCCGCGCCCGACGAAGTTACACCGTGCGCCGGTGGGACCCGAAACGCGGCGAGTTGACCGTCGACTTCGCGGTGCATGCCGGCGGAATCGCCGCCAGGTGGTCCGAGCAGGCCATACCCGGCGAAACGGTGGGCCTCTCGTCCGCGTCCGGCTGGTACGCACCACCACCCGATGCCGAATGGCAACTCCTTGTGGCCGACATGACCGCCCTGCCCGCCGTCGGCCGCATCCTCGAGGAACTACCCTCCGGATCACGAGCCCAAGTGATCGCCGAGGTCATCGAGGCGGCGGACGAGCAGCGATTCACCTCGTCCGCCGACGTCACCGTTACCTGGTTGCACGGCCACGGCAACGGACTGGCGCCGAGCATGCTCACCGCTGCCGCGATGGGGTGGAGCCGACCCTCCGGGCCGGGCTACGTCTGGTTCGCCGGAGAGGCTTGCACCTCGCGGGAGATCCGACGCTGGTTGCGCCACGAACTGGGATGGTCACCGGAACGGTACGACGTGATGGGCTATTGGCGGGACCGAAACGAAGAGTGGACACGCCGATACGAGCTGGTCCGAACAGAGATCGAGGCCGTCGTCGACCGCGCGATGGCGGCCGGCGACGACCTCGACACTGTGCGCGACGCCGTGGACGCGGCACTCGAGCGCGCTGGACTCTGAACGCGCCGGCCGCCGACTCGATCAGGCGTCGACGAGATCCTTGGTTGCTGCGGCCAGCAACTCGACGACCTCGGCGATCTGACCGGACACCTCGGCGTTGTCACGTGGGTGCCCGTCACCGAATTTGTCGATGGTCTTTCCGATGGCAAGGGTGATGTCTTCGAGCACCTTGCCTCCCGCAATTCCCGCGGCCTTGCGGGTGTCCGCGTGGGCCCACTGGGCACCGTTTCCGCTGGGCGACGCACTGACGACGGCCACCGGCTTGTCCTTGATGGCGCCTGCTCCGTACGGACGTGACATCCAATCGATGGCATTCTTCAGCACTGCGGGGATGGTGCCGTTGTACTCGGGGGTGACGAGAAGAAAGGCGTCGGCGGCGGCGGCGGCTTCGCGGAGTGCGGTGACGGCAGGAATCGTGTTGTCCACCGTGTCGAGGTCCTCGTTGTAGAACGGGAGGTCTGCAAGACCGTCGAATACTGTGACGGCGGCGTGCTCGGGTGCAACACTCTCGGCGGTTTCGGCGAGTTGACGGTTGACAGACCCAGCACGGAGGCTTCCGACAAGAGCAAGAACTTTGGTCGTGGGCATTTGATGATCCTTCGGAGTGCGATCGGTGTGTCGTGAACGAATACCTGACCTTAAACGGACCGTGGTCCGCTTATATTCCCGGGCGCTACGATGACGGTCGTGACGAGTCGTTCACTCCCTCAGATCGGAGTTGCGCCACAGGAGCGTGAGGATGCCGCCAGGAATCGCCGGCTGCTCCTCGATGCGACGAGTCGTCTCGTTGCAGAGCGTGGTGTCGACGCAGTCACGATGAATGCTGTGGCCTGCCGTGCGGGTGTCGGCAAAGGCACGGTATTTCGACGCTTCGGCAGCAGGTCCGGCCTCATGGAGGCGCTCCTTGACCACTCGGAACACGAACTGCAGCAAGGGTTCATGTTCGGGCCTCCCCCACTCGGCCCGGGCGCCGAGCCGGTCGACCGGCTCGTGGCCTTCGGCCTCGCCCGCATCTCGATCGTCGAGGTTCAGGGCGATGTACAGCGCGCCGCGGAGAATTCGTGGGAATTCCGGTTCGGTGCTCCTGCTCGAACCCTTTCGCTCACGCACATCACGAAGTTGCTCCGAGAGGCAGGCGTCGACGGCGATCTGGAACTGATCGCAGCATCTCTGTACGCCACCCTCGACGCCGCACTGATCCTGCACCAGATACGCAATCAGTCCTTCTCGATCGCGAGGATCGAGAAGGGCTGGACCGACCTGGTTCACCGCATCACTCGCAACGGCTGACGCGGTGAACCTCGGTCCGTGTCGTGTCAAACCGTCCGGAGCGTCTTGTCCTCGACTTCTTCGACAACGCGCTTCGGCTTAGTGCGTACGTGTGTGGTGTACAAAGCGAGTCCGACGAACACCACGCCACCGACCAGATTGCCGAGCACCGTGGGAATCTCGTTCCACACCAGGTAGTCACCGACCGAGAAGTCGCCGCCGAGAAGCAATCCGGCCGGGAACAGGAACATGTTGACGACCGAGTGCTCGAAGCCCATGTAGAAGAACAGCAGCACCGGCATCCACATCGCGAGCACCTTGCCGGTGACGCTCTTCGACATCATTGCGGCGATGACACCTGTGGAGACCATCCAGTTGCACAGCACCCCACGCAGGAAGAGCGTCATCATGCCCGCAGCGCCGTGCTCGGCGTAGCCGAGAGTTCGCGACTCTCCGATCTCTCCGAGCGCTTGCCCGACCTCGCCCGGCTCAATCGAGTAGCCGTAGGTCAATATGAACGTGATCATGACCGCGATCGTGAACGCGCCCAGAAAGTTCCCGACGAACACGAGGCCCCAGGTGCGCAGCATCGACTTCAGGGTCACACCGGGGCGCTTGTCGAGATACGCGATCGGCACCATCGTGAACACGCCGGTGAGCAAGTCGAACCCCAGCAGATAGAGCAAACAGAATCCGACGGGGAACATCAGAGCACCGAGCAGTGCGCTACCCGTCTGCACGGAGACGGTGATGGCGAACGCGGCACCGAGCGTGAGTATGGCGCCGGCCATGTACGCCCGGATGAGAGTGTCGCGAGTCGACATGAGCACTTTGCTTTGGCCGGCATCGACCATCGTGCGGGCCAGTTCGGCCGGTGGGACGTAGGACACGACAACCTCCTGTTGGACAACGTGTGGCGCCCAGTCTCCGATCCGGCCGTGTCCCGGAGGTTGCTCGATCGTTAGGTTGTGTTGCGTTCTCCTCCGGTGCGCGGAACTCCGTCTGTGAGGTGCTTCGTCGGCACAGTCACCGGATGGCCAACTTCTCTCGTAACGGACTGGGCTCGTCACGCGCTATTTGATGCGGATCGTGTTCCGGCACCCGCATGTACTGGTGGAATCCGAAATACACGATCCCGAGGGCAAGGCACGTCACGGAGGGAATCAGCAACGCCGACGCACCGAGCAGACCACTGGACGTGGCGCCGGCTACACCCCCGACGACGAATCCGACCACGGTGCCCAGAAGCAGGGTGCACCGCCACATGTCCACGTCACGATGACTGCTGCGCCCGATCAGTACGCCCAGGTCGGTGAACGTTCCCGTCATGTGCGTTGTTCGTATCACCAGGCCGCGGTAGTTGGAGGACATGGCGTTCTGCAGTCCGCACGCGGTGGCTGCGAGCGCGGTGGCCCATGTGACGTGCCCCGCCACCCCGGCCAGTGTTGCCACGCCCAGTAGTGCCGCCTCGGCTATCAGAGCCAAACCGTAGCGCCGCCCGGTCTCCGATTCGGTACCGCTGAGAACCGCACCGGCTGCTACGGCCCCGAAGAAGAAGCTGGCCAGAACGATGACGAGGTCGAACAGTCCGTCGGTGCGTCCGTTGGCGGCGTCCATGCTCGAATACGACAACGAACCGCTGACATGGCTTACCGGATGCACCAGAGCAACGAGCAACACCGAATTGACGAAACCGGCCACCGCCGACAGGGCTGCCGAATACAGCGAGATGAAGGCACGAACTTGCGGATCCTTCGGCGCCGGTGGACGCGCTGCTACCGCACCCCCAGCGCCCACGGGTGTTTCACGACTTCTGAGTGAGGACACCGAATTGCCCATCGAGATCCTCCCGAGATCGGTCTGTTTCGATCGATACCGCACGAACGTACAAGGGTGACTACCGTGGGCACGACCCCCGAAGTCAACTGTTCATCTGCACGTAATGAGGTGAATCCCCCACTTGCGCAACGGATGTGATACCGGTCTCCGCCGGGGGTATACCAGCAACCTGGTCCGGCGCATCCCCCGCAGCTAGCCTCGACGTATGCGTCTTCTCTCCGTGCCGGTCATTGTGGCGGTGCTTGCTGTCGTCTCCGTGTCGGGTTGCACGCAATCCGACGGTTCTGCCGCCACCCCTGCAGGGCGTACCTTCGTGTCGACCGACGTGCAGGGTACGACGATCCCCGGTGGCGGTCCGCTCACTCTCGGCTTCGACGACGAGGGCAGGGTTTCGGTGAATGCCGGCTGCAACCGTGGAAGCGGCAGCGTCGACTTCACGGAGGGCACGTTGACGGTCGACCAGTTGGCCATGACTCTCATGGCTTGCGCGGGTGAGGCCGCCGCTGCGGACGCCTGGGTGTCCGAGTTCCTCGGAGCCGCCCCGTCCTGGGAACTCGAGGGCGACGACCTGCGTTTGAGCACAGACTCCGCCACGGTCACGCTGAAGGACCGGAAGGTGGTGAATCCTGACCGTCCGATCATCGGCACCACCTGGACCGTTACCTCGTTGATCTCGCCCGATGCGGTGTCGTCATCGACCGCGCTCGAACAGTCCGCCCCACAGCTGACCATCACGGCCGACGGCGGGGTGTCAGGAAGCACCGGATGCAATCGCATCAACGGAACCGCCGACGTCGGTGACGAATCGATTGTGTTCGGCCCACTGGCAACCACCCGCATGGCCTGTCCAGGCGACGTGGCCGAAGTCGAGCGCGCCGTACTACGCGTGCTGGACGGAGAGGTACAGGCGACAATCGACTCCGACGTCCTCCGACTGACCAAGCCGAACGGCTACGGCTTGGAACTCGCCGCTACCTGACCCGACCTCCGCGAGTTTCTGCGCAGAACCCAGAACGTGTTCGCCCTCGCTCGACAACCCCGCGATCGCTACAGTTCTCGCATGGAGAACCTTCGCGACCAGATCCTCGACGAGCTCGGTGCACGGCCCACTATCGACCCGGCGGCCGAGATTCGCGATCGGGTCCAGTTCCTCAAGGACTACCTGCGTTCCACACCGGCCAACGGATTCGTACTCGGTATCAGCGGCGGCCAGGACAGCACCCTCGCCGGCCGTCTCACTCAACTCGCCGTGGCGGAGTTGCGCGAGGAGGGCACCGACGCCGAGTTCGTGGCGGTGCGTCTGCCGTACGGATCGCAGGCGGACGAGTCGGACGCTCAGGTATCACTCGAGTTCATCGAGCCGGATCGTTCGACCACCGTCAACGTGAAGCCCGGTGCGGATGCCACGGCAGCGGAGTCCTCCGCCGCCCTTCGCGCGATTCTCGGCGACGGCGGAGAACTGCGGGACTTCGTGCGGGGAAACATCAAGGCGCGTGAGCGCATGATGATCCAATACGCCATCGCCGGACAGCTCGGCCATCTGGTGGTCGGCACCGATCACGCCGCCGAAGCGATCACCGGCTTCTTCACCAAGTTCGGCGACGGCGGCGTCGACGTCACCCCCCTCACCGGCTTGAGCAAACGTCAGGGGGCCGCACTACTTCGCGAGCTGGGCGCACCCGAGAGCACGTGGCTCAAGGTGCCGACCGCCGATCTCGAAGACGACCGACCGGCGCTGCCCGACGAGGTAGCACTGGGGCTCACGTACGCACAGATCGACGACTACCTCGAAGGCAAAGATGTTCCGCCGGAGGTGTCGACGAAACTCGAAACCATGTACACCGACACCCGGCACAAGCGCACAGTGCCGGTGACCCCGCTCGACACCTGGTGGAGGTGAGCCGTCGTGGCCGAAATACTGGTGGCCGGTGGGACCGGCCAGGCCGGAACCTACGTGGTGAAAGAACTACTTCGTCGCGGTCACGGAGTTCGGGTCCTGACCCGACACGGTGGGACCTCGGGTACACAGGTCGCCCACTACCCAGGCGATCTCATCACCGGTGAGGGACTCGAGGACGCGCTGGCCGGAGTCGATTCGATAATCGATACGACCGACGGGCGCACGAAAGCCACGCGGGCCGTCTTCACGGACGGGGCAAAGAATCTGCTCGACGCCGCCGCGCGAGCTCGTATCCGTCGCTGCGTGCTGCTTTCGATCATCAACGTCGATTTGGCCGAATTCGACTACTACCGTGCGAAACACTCTCAGGAGCAGGTGTACGCGACATCTCCGGTCGAGACCTGCGTCGTGCGGGCTACGCAGTTTCACGACTTCATACCCATGATCGCTGCGCCGACGAGCCGTATGGGGTTGATTCCGGCGTTCTCCCGCACGCGATTTCAGACCATCGACCTTCGTGACGTGGCCAGGGCGTTGGTGGACGCCGCCGTTTCGCACGATTCAGTGCCGACCGAGCCGGTCGTCATCGCAGGCCCTGAGGTTCGAACGGCGAAAGACCTTGTGACTGCGTGGAAGAAGGCGTCCGGCACGCGCGGACTCGTGGTCGCGCTGCCACTGCCCGGAAAGTTGGGCACGTTCTTCCGTGAGGGATCGAACATCGCGGAGAACGACACGTTCGGGACCATCACCTATGACGAGTGGCTCGCCGACACCGTTCGGCGCTGACCCCGACGCGTCAGCCTCCTGCGAACGGGGGCAGGATGTCCACCCGGGAACCGGCGGTGCGGGCGAGGTCTCTGGTGAGTTCGGAGTCGACCAGGTAAGCCGCCACGGTCAGCACCCGCTCCATGTCGGTCCCGTGACGCACGATCAGCGCCGCCTTCACCTCGCCGAGCTCGGCGCTGATCGGAAGATCCAACGTCTCTTCCGAACACCCGGCAGCGTCCGCCGCAGCCGCGAAGTAGCGCACCGCAATTCCGTCAGCCACCTATTGCTCCCATACTCCGTTCGGGCGGAGTGAAGCCCACGGCATCGATGCCGTGGCCCGCCCACTTGTTCCACATCGCCCCACGCCACAATCGGGCTAGCTCGTCGTCGTCGGTACCGCTGCGCAGTGCACCGCGCAGATCCGTCTCCCGGTCACTGAAAAGGCAGGAGCGCACGGTGCCTTCCGCGGTCAGTCGGGTTCGGTCGCAGTCGCTACAGAACGACCGCGTCACCGATCCGATGATGCCGACGGTTGCGGGCCCACCGTTCACCAGCCATTGTTCGGCGGGTGCGGACGGATCAGCGCGGCCGATTGCACGCAGATCGAACCGGTCGCTCAGTACGTCGAGCGCTCGTTGCGCAGACACCATGTCGCCGCGTTTCCACGCGTGGTCGGCGTCGAGCGGCATCTCCTCGATCAGGCGCAGAGCAACACCTTCCTCGATGCACCAATCGAGGAGGTCCGCCGCACCGTCGAGTGTCTCGGGCATGAGCACCGCGTTCACCTTGACCGGAGCCAATTCGTGCCGGACGGCGGCACGAATTCCCGCCATGACTGCGGGCAGTCGGTCACGGCGGGTGAGCTGGGCGAAGTGTGCACGATCCACGGAGTCCAGCGACACGTTCACGCGAGACAGCCCGGCGTCGGCGAGAGCGTGTGCTCGATGTTCGAGGCCGACCGCGTTGGTGGTCATGGCCAGCGGAATGCCCGGAACTCGCTGCGCGCAGCCGGCGATGATGGATTCGAGATCCGACCGCATCAGCGGCTCACCACCGGTGAAGCGGACCTCCCGCACACCGAGACGGTGCACGGCGATGTCGACGAGCCGAACGATCTCTGCTGCCGTGAGCAGTTGCTCGGCAGGGATGACGGGCAGGCCTTCTTCGGGCATGCAGTAGGTGCAGCGGAGTGAACATTTCTCGGTGATGGACACACGCAGATCGCGGGCGACCCGCCCGAAGCTGTCGACCAGTTCGGGAACGTCGGGGCGCCCGTCGACGGAGGTCGTCGCAGCGCGCACAGCGGGGATGCCCATCCCTACGACGGTCATCGACTCCACCTCCTCCTCGTTCGTCCAGTATGCGCATCCTGCCGCATCCATGCACGTTCCCTAGTATCGATGTGCATGAGAGGTGGGCACTTATGATTCCGGGCAATGGCGGGTCCGCACGATCGGTAGAGGAACACTGCGCCCACATCGAGGGTCTTCTCCGTCCCTTGATGTCGCTGCTCCCTGTCGACGTGGCGCCGGAAGCCGCGCTCGGCCGGGTGACGGCGGCGGACATCTCCTCGCCGGTGGACCTCCCACTGTTCCGCAATTCCCAGATGGACGGTTACGCCGTCGACGCGGCCTCGATCGAGGCGGTTCCCGTGTCGCTTCCGACCCGCGGTGTGGTGGCGGCGGGGCCAGGCACTCCGCCGCCCCATGATCCCGGTAGCGCCGTGCGCATCATGACGGGCGCGGTGATTCCGGAGGGCGCCGACGCGATCGTTCCCGTCGAGGACACGGTCGTCGACGGCGATCACGTGACCATCTCACGGCGGCGCCGCGCGGGCGAGTACGTACGCGAACGCGGAAGCGACGTGACGAAGGGCATGCTGCTGCTCCCGGCCGGCACGGTGCTGACGCCCCGACACATCGCTCTGCTCGCCGCGGTCGGCTCGGAAACGGTGCCGGTCCGCACACTGCCCAAGGTCGCCGTGGTGACGACGGGAACCGAACTGGTCGCAGCCGGCCGGTCGCTGCAACCCGGTGAGATCTACGACTCGAATGGCACCGCACTGTCTGCCGGCGCCACGGCAAACGGCGGCGATGTCGTCTCGGTGATCCACAGCAGCGACGATCCTGCCGCGTTCGGGGCAATCCTCACCCGGGCTGCGGCCATCGCCGATGTGATCTTCACCTCGGGTGGGGTGTCGATGGGCGACTTCGAGGTCGTCAAGGAAACGCTCACACCGTTGGGAGGCGAGTTCGTTCACGTGGGCATGCAACCCGGCGGGCCACAGGGCACTGCGGTGTTCGACGGCATTCCGGTCCTCAACTTTCCAGGCAACCCGGTCAGCACTCTCGTGTCGTTCGAGGTGTTCGCCCGGCCACTCCTGCGCCGAGCCGCAGGACTGCCGGACCTCGAGCGGCCCCGGCGGGCATTGGCCGCGGACGTCACCTCGATTGCCGGGAAGCGCCAGTTTCTGCGGGCCCGCACCACTGGCGACACCGTCGAACCGATTTCCGGGCCGGGATCGCATCTCGTTGCAGCAATGGCCTGGTCGGACGTGCTGATCGACATCCCCGCAGACGTGGAATTCCTCTCCGCCGGTGAACACGTGGAAGTGTGGCCCCTATGAGCGATCTGACGCATCTCGACGACCACGGCCGCGCCCGCATGGTGGATGTGAGCGCCAAAGCCGACACCACGAGAATCGCTGTTGCCGCGGGAGAACTGGCCACCACAGCAGAAGTGGTGAGTCTCGTACGTTCGGACGACCTCCCGAAGGCCGATGTGCTGGCGACCGCTCGCATCGCCGGCATCTCGGGAGCGAAGAAGACGTCCGAGCTGATTCCGCTGTGCCATCAGCTCTCGCTGTCGTCGGTGAAGATCGAGTTCGGATTCACCGACACGACCATCACTGTCGAAGCAATCGCAAAAACCAAAGGCCCCACCGGGGTGGAGATGGAGGCGCTGACTGCGGTTGCCGTCGCCGGGCTGACGCTGCACGACATGGTGAAGGCTGTCGATCCGGCCGCCACCATGAACGGTGTGCGACTGGTCACCAAGGAAGGTGGCAAACGCGGGCGATGGTCACGTGAGAAATCCACGGCGCCCGAACCGAATTCGGCTGTGGTCCTCGTCGCCTCCACCGGAGCCGCCAACGGTAGTCGCGAGGACACCACCGGCCCGTTCATCGACGAATGGCTCCGGGAACACGGTTTCAGCACTCGTGGACCACTGATCTACGCGGATGCGGACATTGCCACCGGGCTCGCCGACGCGCTCAGCACGTCACCGGCGCTGATCGTCAGCACGGGCGGCACCGGCGTCTCGCCCACGGACGCCACACCGGAAGCCACCCGCGCCGTCTTGGACCGTGAACTTCCCGGCGTCGCGGACGCGATCCGCGACCGTGGGACGAAAGTCACACCACATGCCTCGTTGAGTCGAGGACTGGCCGGGGTGGCGGGGCGGTCGGTGGTCGTCAACCTGCCCGGATCGCCGGGCGGTGTCAAGGACGGACTGTCCGTGCTGGAACCGTTGCTGGATCACCTGCTGGCTCAGGTTGCGGGCGGAGGCGCACACGATGAGTGAGCTACTCGCCCGCATCAGCGACACCCCCATCGACACTGCGGCGGTCGAATCCGCCGTCGCCGGACCCGCGCACGGCGCGGTCGTGGCCTTCACCGGTGTGGTCCGCAATCATGATGGGGGAAAATCTGTTTCGTTGCTGGAATACCAGGCACATCCCGATGCCGAACGCTTCCTGCTGCGCTGCTGCTCGGAAGTTTCGCAGTCGAGCGGACTTCCGGTGGCCGCTGTCCATCGCGTCGGGTCGTTGCAGATAGGCGATCTCGCACTCGTGGCCGCCGTCGCCGCCCCGCACCGCGCGGAAGCTTTCGCCACCTGCGCCGAACTCGTCGAACGCATCAAGGCCGAGGTGCCGATCTGGAAGCGACAGCGATTCGCCGACGGAGTGTCGGAGTGGGTCGGTTTGTGAGAGTCCGAATCGACGCGGGGTGCGGTCGCCGGGTAGTGTAACGGCCACTAGACGGCCGCGTTGGCCGTCGAGCGTCGTGGAACGCATTCAGTCCGGTGAACGAACACCGACTCTTTCTTACGGCGAACTGCGCACCAACCGGTAGCGCCGCCACCAATGTGCTCGAGCATGACGGGATCTCCCCTGTCGCCCTCCGGCACGACAACGTGCCCGAAAGGCTACGAATAATCTTGTCAGAATCTAACGTCCCCACCTTCGCCGAACTCGGTGTCCGCGCTCCCGTCGTCAAAGCACTCGACGCACAAGGGATCACGGCCCCCTTCCCGATTCAGATCGGCACCCTTCCCGACACTCTCGCCGGCCGTGACGTGCTCGGCCGCGGAAAGACCGGTAGCGGAAAGACCCTCGCGTTCTCCATCCCGATGGTCTCTCGTCTCGGCGGCGAACTGTCGGGCGGCAAGCGTCGGCCGGGTCGGCCGCTCGGGCTGATCCTCTCGCCGACCCGCGAGTTGGCCACCCAGATCACCGCCACCCTCGAGCCTCTGGCTGCCGCCTACGACCTGAAGGTCACCACCATCTTCGGTGGCGTGTCCCAACACCGTCAGGTGCAGGCGCTCAAGGCGGGAGTCGACATCGTGGTGGCGTGCCCCGGACGGCTCGAAGACCTCATGAAGCAGAAACTCGTTTCACTCGACGCCGTGGAGATCACCGTCCTCGACGAAGCCGATCACATGGCCGACCTGGGCTTCCTTCCCGGGGTCACCCGCATTCTCAACGCCACCCCCGATGGTGGCCAGCGGCTACTGTTCTCCGCCACCCTCGACAACGGCGTGAACAAGCTGGTGAAGCGGTTCCTGAAGAACGAGGTTCTGCACTCGATCGACGAGGCGAACTCCCCCGTCGCCGCCATGACTCACCACGTGTTCGACGTGGACGGCGTCGAGGCCAAGCGTGCGCTCGTCCAGAAGTTGGCATCAGGAACCGGTCGACGCATTCTGTTCATGCGCACGAAGCACCAGGCCCGCAAGCTGGCGCGCCAGCTCACCGAAGCCGGAATCCCCTCGGTCGACCTGCACGGAAACCTGTCGCAGGCCGCACGTGACCGCAACCTCGCCGCGTTCTCGGCGGGAGATGCCCGCGTACTCGTCGCCACGGACGTCGCGGCCCGCGGAGTCCACGTGGACTCCGTCGAACTCGTCGTGCACGTCGACCCACCCGCCGAACACAAGGCGTACCTGCACCGTTCGGGCCGCACAGCTCGAGCCGGCAGTGCGGGCGACGTCGTCACCGTCGTCCTGCCCGAGCAACGCAGGGATCTGTCGGTTCTCATGCGGAAAGCGGCGATCAAGGTCTCACCGATCCGCTCGACCGCGGACTCGGCGCATGTCGTCGAACTCGTCGGCGACATCGCACCGTACGTGACCCCGGCACCGAAAGCACCACCGCAGAACAACGGGGGTGGACGCCGTCCACGGCCTGCAGGTCAAGGACCGCGGCGACAGGGGGCACGGGGGCAGGCCACTCGCGGTCACGGAAGCCGTTCCGGTGGCGCCCGTTCCGGCGGCGGACGCTCCGGCGGCGGACGCTCCGGCGGCGGACGCTCCGGCGGCGGACGGTCACGTTCCGGAGCAGCTGCCTCGGGAACACCGCGCGGCGGACGCTAGAACTTCTACATCTCTCGTCGGAACTTCTACAGCTCTCGTCGGAACTTCTCTTTGTGGACGGCATCGGCCAGCGGTCGACGCCCCCGCCACCCGAAGCGCTCGAGGTCCGGTACCTGCTGGAACTCGCTGACTCGTCCCACGCACAACCACGCGATGGGGCGAATCGGATCGGGGATCTCGAGCAGCTTCGTCAGGTAGCTCTCCTCGTAGAACGACACCCAGCCGACACCGACGTTCTCTGCCGCTGCTGCCAGCCACAGATTCTGGATGGCGAGTACGGCGGAAAACAGTCCGGTGTCGTCGATGGTGTGGCGGCCGAGAACATGCTCGCCGCCACGAGAGCGGTCGTACGTGACGACGACGCCCATCCCACTTTCGCGGATTCCCTCCACCTTGATCGGATCGAAGGTCTTGCGCCGGTCCTCGGGAAGGGAGTCCGCGAAGCGTTGGCGAGAGTCCGCCACATGCTCCGCGAACGTTCCCAACGTTTCCGTGTCGCGAACCACGACGAAGTCCCAAGGCTGGGTGTTGCCCACGCTGGGTGCGCTGTGGGCAGCACCGAGGATTCGTTCGAGCATCGCCTCGGACAACGGTTCACCCGTGAACTCTGCACGCACGTCGCGTCGCAGGCGGATGGCGTCGTACACCGACATTCCCGGTTTGTTCTCGCTCACCCGAACAGGCTCTCACACGGCGATCAGGCTGTGACGGTGTATCGGTGGACGCGCAACATCGCGTCCGCCCCCGGCTCCTCTCCGTCGCCCACCACGCACTCGTCGAGGCGCGCCATCACCTCGTCGGTGTCCACGTCCACACCGATCAGTACCAGCTGTGTGACCCGGTCGTGTCCGGGTTCCCATCTCGACGTGCTGAATCGGATGTGTGGGCCGACCGTCTGCACCTCGAATTTCCGCATCTGACCGGGGACGTCGAAATGAACGTACCCTTTGATGCGGTAGAGACCAGCGGGCCGGTCCTCGAGAAATGCGACCAACCGTCGTGGGTGAATCGGGCGCGTGGAATCGAAGTCGACAGTTCGATACGCCGAATGCAGATGCTCGTGACCGTCGCAGGAATCGTCGTGATCCTGATCGAGCATCAGCTGGTCCAGCGTGAGCTGCTCCCCCGCTGCAGGCGCTCGATCCTCGCCCTGATCGAACAGGATCGCCGGATCGATGCGTCCGTGCTCGGTGTACACGAGGGGTGCACGATCGTTGAAGCTCCGCAGCGTTCTTCCGAGGATCTCGAGGCGATCGTCTCCCAGTCCGTCGGTCTTGTTGAGCACCACCAGGTCGGCTATTCCGATGTGTTGCGCCAACTCGGGATGCTGCTCGGCAGTCTCCTCGAACTGGGTTCCGTCCACCAACATCACCAACCCGCCGTATGTCACGGTCGGGTTCTTGGTTCCGAGAATCAGCCGAACCATGTTGCGGGGCTCGGCGAGGCCGCTCGCCTCGACCACGATCACGTCGAGATCGGAACCGGCCAGACGGTCGATCACCTCGTCCATATCGCTGACATCCACGGCGCAGCACAAACAGCCGTTGCTGAGCGACATCATCGAATCGACCTGCCCCGCAACCATCATCGAATCGATGTTGACGGCGCCGAAGTCGTTGACGATGACGCCGATACGAATGCCGCGATTGTTTCGCAGGAGGTGGTTCAGCATCGTCGTCTTGCCGGCGCCGAGAAATCCGCCCACGAGCACCACGGGAATCCGGTTCTTCGCCACGCACACACCCTAATGCCCTCTGTGAGTGGTTAACGAGTCCCACGGCTCGCGGACCACGCACAGGCGCTTGCGTCAGGTAACGAGCGCTGCCTGCAGAACCATCGCGACGACCAGGATCGCCGGCCCTCGCACCATCTGTCTCAGGACGTCGACGGGCACCTGGCCGAACCCGGTCTCGAGGACGGTTCCGCCGTACTGCATCGGAGGACGCGTCCGTGCGCGATACATAGCCGCCGCGGCGGCCATCGGGGCAATCGCCACCGCAGCCCAGCCACCGGAAAGGGCGGCAGGAACGGTGACGAGCCACGTCACCACGATCGCCGTTACCGGTACGGGCAGGTGGATGAACCGCAATTGCCTGTCGGTTCCGCCGAGCAGACTCCGTAGCCCGTCCGATCGACACACGTCGAGCAGGCCGCCACTGAACGCCGAGCCGACCACGAAGCAGGCAAGCGTCTGAACGAGAACGACAGCAAGCGGTGTGCCGACCATCGTCGCCCCAACCGTGATCCCCACCGCTGCCACGAAGGTGACGGGCGCCGACCTGCCCCGCAGCACCCGACGGATGTCGGCCTCCAGGAGTGAGCGCCCGCGGCCCTCTGTGAACGCCCGTGACCGCACCGCCCCGAGCCGGCGCCACGACCGTCTCTCGAGTGCGGATGCCGCGTACGACGGGTCGAGCGAGACCACCGAGGCGGACAGCCCGGTGGCCAGATCCGCGCCCTTGCTCAAGGCCCGCCGGTCGAACCGCCCCTGTGCGTGGATAGCGAGTCCCACAACTCCCAGAGCGCTCACAGCCCCCAGAGGGGCCAGTACCCACCAGGCGAACGTGACGGGGATCAGCAGCGTCACGAACCTGGCCGCGAGCACACCGGCGAACACGGCCCCGATCGCCCACCACACCAGTCGTCGCCGCAGCAGAGAGCGCCTGTCGACAGGACTCGAAAACACCCAGTGCATTTCGTCGTCACCGACCGTGACCGGCCCGATCGCTCTCAAAGCCCAGAACGCCACCACAGCGAGGCCCACAAGCACACCCGCCACGGCGTACGACGACCCGGCGCGGCCCACCGCCAGCAGTCCCCACGACGACAGCAGGCCCGATTCCTTTCGCGACAAGCCCCACAGCACGCCTGCCGTCACCCATACCGGCACTCCCCACACGGCCACCTTGGCCCAGGTGGTCTCCGTCCTTCGGGCCGATTCGAACTTTCGGCGCAGCACCCTGACAGCGGACGCAGACGGAACAGATAGTTCCGATGATCCAGCATCGAATGTCATCGCCATGAGTCACCGTCGATCGTGAAGTCGGCAACCGCGTCGACGAGTTCCGGGTCATGTGACACCAGGAGCACGGCTCCTCCCGCCGCTTTCTCCTCGTTCAGCGTGCGCGCCAGCCAACCACGCCCTTCGGCATCGAGATGCTGTTCGGGCTCGTCGAGCACCACCATCGAACGCGGGCGCACGAATGCCGACGCCAGCCCGAGGCGGCGGCGCTGCCCGCTCGACAGAGTGACCGGCAGTTGGTCCGCCGCACCGGACAGCCCGACGCCGTCGAGCATCGCACCGGCAGCACGTGCCGCGTCGGTAACACCGTGGGCAGTGGCGATCAACTGGACGTGTTCGGAAACCGACAGGTGGGGGAACAATCCCGGCTCGTCGAGTACCGAGGCAACCGCCGAGCGAAACGCCGGTGAAGCCTCGTCCACCGGGTCGCCGTCGAAAACGACCGTTCCGGCGTCGAGATGATCTGCACCGACTACGCAACGGAGCAGCGTGGACTTTCCCGACCCGTTCGCGCCGACGATCGCGCACGTCTGTCCAGGCCGGACCTCGAATGTGACATCACTGAATACGGTCAGCTCACCGAAGCAGCGCGAAGCGCCGCATACTTGCAACATGGGTTACTCCCGGTTGTCCTCGTGAATGTGAGCGAGGATGCGGGGACCAGCGTCAGAGCGTCCCCGCCGAGAAACCGGGGGCTCGGGGTCGCGGACGACCAGGGGTGTCCGGCCGACTGTTACGGCGGAACGAACCACGCAGACGACGTTCGTCCGGTGCGGGACCATGAGAGGTCTGTAAGCACAGGGGCGGAAAGGCGCGGTCGCAGAGGTGCAGCAGCACAGCAGCCACGGCAACAGCGGTGATGACCAACCCCACTGCAGTGAGGGTCGTGCCTTCCATCGGCGAAGCAACGATCAGCATCAGCATGATCGCGCACAGAGACAGGAAGTTCAGGAACCGCACACGACAACCCTACCGATGATTCACCGAACCGTCGGCTGTGGACGCTGCCAGTTGGTCAGGCACCGTAGAAACCATTCCGCCGGACCGTATCTGTGCCGAGTCATCCACAACGAGCTTGCGGCGGCCAGCGCAAGGAACACCACGGCGGCAACGATAAGAAGGGCCGCAGGACCCACTCTCCCGGCAAGGCCGAAACCCACCCCCGTGAACAAGACCAACCCGACAAGCGATTGCATCAGATAATTCGTCAATGCCATCCGCCCCAACGGCGACAGCATCCCTCGCAACCAACCCCACCGGCGACTGTGCATCGCCCGCAGCAGAGTCGCCACATACGCCGCCGCCAAGAACGGCGCTGTGGCAACACTGATCGCGACGGCCGAGGTGTCGACATCGCCGCCGAGGGCGGCGTAGGAGATGCCACCCGCCAGACCGACCGGAAAGCCGATAAGTTGAACGCGCCGCAAGAGCGGCTCGCTGCCGTTCAGATCGCGCAACAGGCCCCGCCTGCCCGCCACCATGCCGAGCAAGAACATCGCCAGGGCGGTAGGGCCCTGCATCGAAATCGCCTGTAATACCAAAAGCCCGAGACCGTCGAGATGCCGGCCGACGATGTCACCGATCGAACCGAGCATTGCCTGGGTCTGGTTGTCCGCAGCGACCAAGGCTTGCTCGCGGCCGGGCATGAAGGAAGAACGGTCGACCAGCAGTCCACTCAAGACCAGCGAGAGCAACACCAGCGCGTACAGGCCGGCTGCGACGCGCAGTGCCACGACATCACGGGTTCGATGCATCGCCAGCAGGACCAGACACGCTACGGCATACGTGGTGAGCACGTCGCCGCTGTACAGCACGACGATGTGCAGCGCACCCAACAGGAACAACCCGAGGATCCTTCGCAACATCCTCGGTACGAAACGTCTACCGGCTCTGCCCGCAGCCTCCATCTGCAAGGTGAAGCTGTAGCCGAAGAGGAACGCGAACAACAAATAGAACTTCATGGAGAACAGCGCGGATACGACGAATCGGGCCGCATCGTCGATCGGTGAGGCGAATGACGGGTCGTCGACGAGATTGCCTGGATACGCCGACGCCATGAATGCGATGTTGACGACGAAGATCCCGAACAGCGCGAACCCTCGGAGGGCGTCGACGTCGTGAACCCGCGCCGCCTTCGCCGTGGCCACGGCCAGGGATTTCTCTGACATAGGCGTAAGATTAACATATATAGTTTCTCTTATACTTTAATTGATTGGCCTAGGATCGTCGACAGCCCTCGAACGATCGCCCGAACCAGGAGACGCGCCCATGTCCGGTGACGAAGTACCGGAACCTCTACGCAGGATGTGGCGCCTTACGGAGCCGACGTCCAGACTGGGTCGTCCGTCGTCGCTCGACACCGACACCGTCGTACGTGCCGCGGTTCGGCTGGCCGATCACGGCGGGCTGGACACCGCCACGTTGCCGAGAGTGGCGCAGACTCTGGGCGTGACGGCTATGTCGCTGTATCGACACGTCGGATCCAAACGCGAATTGTTCGACCTCATGGTCGACTTCGCTTCCACCCCACCACGACTCCCACCGTCCGGGCAGCGCACGTGGCGCGAGGGCTTAGAGGCATGGGCGGACGAGCTGTGGGAACTGTATCGAGCACATCCGTGGATCGTCCGCGTGCCGGTCCAGGGCGCTCCCACCGGACCCAATCAGCTCGAATGGCTCGAATCGGCCCTTTCCGTTCTCGCCGGCACCAACCTCGGGTGGCCGGAGAAGGTCGGTCATGCCATGTTGCTGGGTGGCTATGTACGGCAGTCCGCCCTGCTGACCCAGGATCTCACCGACGGACTGGACGCGACCGAGGAACAGGTCGACAGCGAACGCCGGTACGGCCTGGCGATGCGCACTCTCGTCGACCACGCACGGTTCCCCGAACTCTCCACGATGTTCGGTTCCGATGTCTTCGACAAAAGTTCGGAGCGGACCGAAACAACTGCCCGAAAAGATTTCCACGACGGGCTCGGCACGATTCTCGACGGTATCGCCGCTCGCCTCGACCGGTGAATGCGGCCCACAGGCACTCCTCCACGACGAGGCTTCGCACTCGACACCTGACGCAGATCTACCGGGCGGCGATCCCGCGGCCGACGAGCCCGAGCACCCCATCCCGAACGGACGCACCACGGTCCGCGAGCGCGAGTGCGCCGACCGCAGCCGAGGCCCGGACCATCCGAACTCCATGCCGTCGGCGAATCCGGTCGTAGCGAGCCAGCGCATCGTCGACCGGGAGGTCGACGAGCAGTTCGGCAAGAGTGACAGCATCGACCAATGCCTCCCCCGCCCCGCGACCGAGATGCGGGGTCATGGTGTGCGCGGCATCGCCGACCAGTGCCACCCGGCCCGATGTGTACCTCGACAACGGTGGCGACTGCCAGAGGTCGTGATGGAGGATCTCGTCACGACCGACTCCGTCGAGCACTGCCCGTACGTCGTGATGCCATCCTGCGAAACGACTGAAGAAATCGTCGATGGTCGTGGTTCCGCCCGCAGCACGGGCCGCACCGAAGAAATTGAGCCTGCCGTCGAATCGCGGGGTGATCCCGAAAAGCGCCCTGCGGCCCCACGTCTCACCGTAGATCGTGCCGTCCTCGGCAGAAGAACTCGGGAACATATCGACCGTCCCCCGCCACACGGTCGTACCCACCTGACGTGGCGCCGTATCCGGCCCGAACACATGCTCCCTGGTCACACTGAAGGTGCCGTCCGCGCCGATCAACACGTCCTCGGACGACAAGTCGGTCGGTACCATTCCCGCCCGCCCGTACTTGACGGTGCCTGCGGGTAGTTCACTGGCCAGCACGTTCTGCAGGTCGGGCCGCGTGACCAACAGCACCGGTTGCGGAAGTTCTGCGGCGATCAGCACTCGCCCCTCCGCCGTGCGCAACGCCCCACCGCGCTGCTCCACCGCCACTGCACGGATTCGCTCGAGCACCCCGCAACGGGCCAGAGCCTCCTGCGCCGCGCCGGCAAGTCCGAATACCGTCCCCGCGCTCGGCGGCGCCGCTGCCCGTTCGTCGACTGTGACCCGAACTCCCGCCCTCGACAGGACGACCGCCGCGGCCAGGCCGGCCACGCCGGCTCCCGCGATTTGTACTCCAAGCGGAGCGGCCCTCAACGTCATATCCCGACCGTACTACATATGTAGTTTCCTGACTACACTTGTAGTTCTTCCTGGCATGGGCGATAGTCGCGATATGTCACGACGCACCGATCTACTCGACAGCGCTATCGACCTGGTCGGGACAGATGGGATTCGCGCACTGACTCACCGCCGCGTCGACGAACATGCAGGCGTCGCCCTAGGTTCGGCATCCAATCTCTTCCGGACGCGTCGCGCACTGCTGGAAGGCGTCCTCGACCGCCTCCTCGAAACCGATCAGCAGGTCATCACGAGCATCACCGGCACCGAACTTCCCGATTCCGCGTGCGCCTTGGCCGACGCTCTCACCGCCTACTCGAGGCACGCTCTCGGGCCGGCGTCCGTTCGCACGCGGGCCCGTTTCGCCGTATTCACCGAAGCCGCCGGCGACGCAACGCTGAGCACTGCCATCGAGTCGCGACGAGCGGATCTCGTCGGCGTCATCACCCAATCGCTGACCATCATCGGTGGCGTCACGAATCCGGCCGCAGCAGCGCGGGCCTTATCCGACCACCTCGACGGCTATCTACTTCACAAGATCACCGGCCAGCACTTCGACGTCAACGAAGTCCGTACCGCCACCGAACGTCATATCCGAGCGTGGATCGATTGACGCAGCTGCGGATGCCGGTCACCTACGCTTGATCACCATTCCGGACATTCCGGAGAGGGCACCGGACACGGTGATCACGGGGCCGCCGGGCCGCACTGGAGGCCCGGCCTTGTCCTTCAGCGACGACCACCCGGTCTTGGTGACGTGCGGATACCGGATTTCGTGGTCCGCGCCGACGCGCAGTTTCACCGTGCAGGTCGACACCTGGAGGTGCAGGTCCAGTACCGGAGTGGCAAATACCGCTTCCGCGAAGTCGAGGTCCAGAGTGCCCCAGGAACCCGTCACGAGAGCCTCCGACGGAACGTGCCATCCACCTTTCCGACGCAGCGTCGTCGAGTCGATAACCCACTCCGTGCGCGCCGCCGAAACACCGGTCACAGCCGGTCCTGCCGGAGCCGGAGCGGAAACCTCGGGGAAGAGCATTCCGGCATTCGGCAGATCGGCGAGAACCGCACGAAGGTCACCACGAGTGCGACTGGCGGTGGCGGCCCCCGCCCGTTCCTCGAATTCGACGATCTCCAGATATCCCGACGAGAACGCGTCGCTGAGCAGGCTCGTCGCCCGCTCACGCTCCGAGTGTCCGACGCGGACATCCTGATCTCCGAAGGTGTCGGCCATGGGTGCCACCCTAGGACATACTCCCCCGACCGGACGACACCCGCACCACCGCAAAAAACCTGCCTCGACCGGAGTCGAAGCAGGCTTCTCATCTGTGGAGCTAAGGGGACTCGAACCCCTGACCCCCACACTGCCAGTGTGGTGCGCTACCAGCTGCGCCATAGCCCCGTGTTCAGTTATATTGTCTCACCCAGAATCACTTCTGTGTGCTCGAAGAAAGCTACACCATCGCTGTCCCGGCTTCCAAATCGCCAGGTAGGCCCGGGAGGGCAACAGCCACTGCCCTCCCGAGACGACATCAGGGCTGCAGGTTCGCGATCCAGTCGGCATCACCGAACGCATCGATCACGGTGCCGTTGTGGACGACACTCGGCGTCGAGTTCGAGCCCGCAGCTGCGAGCGCGTCACTCGATGCCGCTGCATGGGCCGCGGCCTGCTCCATCCCGTCACCGGACTCGATGCAGGTCGCGACGTCGTCGGAGGCACCGGCGTCCTGTGCCAGCTGTGCCAGATCCTCGTTGGACGGATCCGAACTGCCACCCTCGCTTGGCTGATTAGCCTCGTCGAACAGCGCCGTATGGAAGGCGGAGTACGCGACGGCGTCACCCGAGTCGGCGACACACTTGGTGGCCGCGATGGCGCGGGTCGAATAGTCCCCACTCGCGGAAGCCGCGTCGAGGAAGTTCATGAGGTGAAAGCGCACCGCGATCGTGCCCTCGTCGACCGCTTGAGCGATCTGCTGCCCGTATCGCTGCTCGAACAGTCGGCATGCCGGGCACATCGGGTCTTCGAAGAGATCGATCGTCGTCGCGGCGTCGGGCAGACCCATCAGCACGACGCCGTTCTCCTGCGCCTGAACCTCGACCTCCGAGTTCTTCACCCCGCCGTATCCGTCGTTGAGCGGTTCACTGCGCTGGCTCTGCCAGATGACACCACCGATCACGAGGACTGCGATGACGAGGACTGCCAGCCCGCCGAGAATGTACGTCGACTTGCTGGACTCGGGCGCAGGATTGTATTTGCTCTTTGAACTCACGCGTATGCAGTCCTTCGATTCGGGTGAAACGGACAGGGTTGGGGGCTACTTTGCCATTGGCGGCTGAGGAGTCACTGAGAACGATGCCTTCGAACGCGGCCCCAACGAGAACGGTGATCGGGGAAACACGACGAGCCACGCGGCCAACGCCAGGAAACCGGCATCGCGAGCGATTTCCACCGCGTAGTCCCACGCCCCGACATCGGCAGCGCCACCGCCGCCGAAGCAGCCACAGTCGATCGACATTCCCCGTGCCCAGACGGAGATGATCACACCGATCAGCACGAGCAGTACGGCACCGGAGACCAGAGCCGTGGCGCGAACCGCCAGTCCGATCAGCAGGAGCAGTCCCAAAGCGATCTCGACGAAGGGCAGGGTATTGGCGACTGGACGCACCAGATCGTGTGGCAGCAATCGGTAGGCCTCCACCGCCACGATGGTCTGTGCGGGATCGGCCGCCTTCAACCATCCCGAGACGAGCCACACTGCGGCGAGCCCCAACCGCGCGACCAGGGTGACGATCCGTATCCACACCTGAACGAGAGTACCGGTCGTCGGGTGTCAGGTCGCCTCACTCGTGACAGCGGGGGCGCTGCGGTTGGGCACGAGCAGCCACCCGATCGTCGCGGCCAGCATCACCGCGCCCGTCACGGCGAACGCGACGCTGTAGGAGAAGTATTGGGCCAACAGACCTGCCCCCACCGGACCGAGCACGCCGCCGATGTCGGCCACCATCTGAAAGGTGGCAAGCACAGGACCGCCGCGCGACTTCGAGCCCACCACATCGGCAACCGCTGCCTGCTGAGCCGGGTTCATGATTCCCGACCCCATCCCCGCAATCGCGGAGACGACGAGAAACACGACCAGATTGTCGGTCATACCCATGGCAATGGTCGACGTTCCGCACACCACCAGCCCCGACAGGACGAAGATCTTGCGACCGTAGGTGTCGGACAGCCGGCCGGCGACCATCAGTACCAGCGCATTGCCGACCGCGAACACGGTCAGTGCCACACCCGCGACTGCGGGCTCGCGGCCCAATGCCTCGACGACGAACAGCGGCACCATCGCCACGCGAACCCCGAAGATCACAGCGCCGAATGCCAGGTTCGATCCGAGTACCGCCCGATAGACGGGATAGGCCAAGGCGTCTCGCAACGTCATGGTGGGACCCGACTCGGCGACCTCGGGCATCGCGAGATGAGAATCCCGAAGACTCACGAACACCACCGCCGCCGCAATCAGCAGGGCGATGGCATAGATGACGAACGGAACGCGCAGTCCGAACCCGACGAGCAAACCGCCGACGAGCGGACCGGAAATCGAGCCCATCAGGAAGCTGGTGGCATAGAGCCCGGACACTCGTCCGCGACGGTCAGGTGGCGCCATCCGGATGACGAGTCCCATCGCGGAGACGGTGAACATCGTCGAGCCGATCCCGCCGAGTCCGCGAAAGATCAGCAGCTGCCAGTAACTCGCGGCCACCGCACATGCCCCCGTCGATGCGGCGACGATCAGCAAGCCCGTGATGTAGACGGGCCGCTCCCCCAGCCGCTGCACGAGGCCGCCGCTCACGGGGGCGAACGCCAGCCGCATGAACGCGAACGACGAGATCACGACGGTGGCAGCGGTGACACTGACGTCGAAGCTGCGTGCGTATTGCGGGAGGGCAGGAGCGACCAGGCCGAAACCGAGAGCGATGACGAAACTGGCCGAGACCAGAACCCAGATCTCCTTGGGCAGCCTGTCTGTTGGTGTAGTCATATTCGGGACCGATGCTAGCCGGAGCGTGACCGGACGCTATCCCAGGACGCCGGTCACCAACTCTTGCGCCGCCTGTTGCACCTGCGCCAGATGGTCTGGTCCCTGGAACGATTCGGCGTAGATCTTGTAGACGTCCTCGGTGCCGGAGGGCCTTGCCGCGAACCACGCGTTCTCGGTGGTCACCTTCAGTCCGCCGAGTGGTGCCCCGTTCCCAGGCGCGTGGGTGAGAACCGCGGTGATCGGTTCACCGGCAAGGTCGGTGGCGACGACCTGATCGGCGGACAACTTCGCGAGCACCGCCTTCTGCGCGGGCGATGCGGGTGCGTCGATCCGCGCGTAGGCGGGATCACCGAACTGTTCAGCCAGCTTCCGGTACCGGACGGACGGAGTCTTCCCGGTCACCGCAGTGATCTCGGCGGCCAGCAACGCGGCGATGATGCCGTCCTTGTCGGTGGTCCAGGCTCCCCCTTCGCGCCGCAGGAAGGACGCACCGGCGCTCTCCTCGCCGCCGAACCCGACGGACCCGTCGAGTAGTCCGGGTACGAACCATTTGAATCCCACCGGCACCTCGACCAGACTGCGGCCGAGTCCCGCGACGACCCGGTCGATCATCGACGAGCTGACCAACGTCTTGCCGACACCGGTCCCCGATCCCCACCCTTCGCGATGTGTGAAGAGGTAGTCGATGGCCACTGCCAGATAGTGATTCGGATTCATCAGACCGCCGTCGGGGGTGACGATTCCGTGCCGATCGGCGTCCGCATCGTTGCCGGTGGCAATGTCGAAGCGATCGCGTGAGCCGATCAGCGACGCCATGGCGTGAGGCGACGAACAATCCATTCGGATCTTGCCGTCGGTGTCCAGGGTCATGAACCGCCACGTCGCGTCGACGTATGGGTTCACCACCTCGAGGTCGAGTCGGTGGGTCTCGGCGATGGCACCCCAGTAGTCGACGCTCGCACCTCCCAAGGGGTCCGCGCCGATGCGGATGCGCTCGCTGCGAATCGCGTCGAGATCCACGACGCTCGGGAGATCGTCGACGTAGAAACGGAGGTAGTCATACCGTTCGGCACGCGCCAGGGCCCGCTCGAGTGGGATGCGCTCGACTCCGGAAAGGTTCGCTCGCAGTAGTTCGTTCGCCCGGTTCGCGATGACCGTCGTCGCGTCGGAGTCCGCGGGCCCGCCGTGCGGCGGGTTGTACTTGAATCCGCCGTCTCGGGGCGGATTGTGCGAAGGTGTGACGACGATTCCGTCTGCTCGCGACGCCGGGGCCGTTCCGTTGTAGCGCAGAATTGCGTGACTCACCGCCGGGGTCGGCGTGTACCGATCACGCGAATCGACCAGTACGTTCACACCGTTGGCTGTCAGAACCTCGAGCGCCGACACCCAGGCCGGCTCCGACAGCGCATGGGTGTCACGTCCCAGAAACAGCGGACCGTCGGTGCCCTGCGATGCCCGGTACTCCACGATTGCTTGAGTGGTCGCGAGAATGTGGGCCTCGTTGAAAGCGTCGTCGAGGCTCGATCCGCGGTGCCCGGATGTGCCGAACGCCACCTGGTGCAACGGATTCTCCGGGTCGGGCACACGGCTGTAGTACGCAGTCACCAGATGGGCGACGTCCACCAGATCTGCGGGTAGTGCCAGCTGCCCGGCACGTTCGTGCGCCACGAAACCTCCTGGTGGGTTCATCTGCGGAGTTGTTCTTCCCACCTATCCTGCCCTGTGCGGCCACCACGGTCATGTCGACAGGTGAAATCCTGCCCATGCGAGAAAGAGACCGGCTACGAGGCTGGCGGCGACATACAAGACAGAGAAGGCCGGTCGGCGCATTCGTTCGGTTGCCACCGCCTCGACCGCAAATGTGGAGTAGGTGGTGAGACCGCCGCAGAACCCGGTTCCCAGCAACGCGAACATCGCGGGCGTCAGTGCCGCGCCCGACAACCAGCCCAGAATGAAGCAACCCACCAGGTTCACCAAGAAGGTCGGCAGTGGAAAGTTGGGGTGAGAACAGATGCACCGGCCCATCAGGTAGCGGACCCCTGCCCCGATCCCCCCGCCGAGCGCCACGAGTACGACGTTCATCGTGCACCTCGCCGCAGGTGCATCGCGTCACCGACAGCGATACCGGCTCGCGCAGCCAACAGTGCTGGAACGAGAGTGCCCAGGACGTAGGCAGCTGCCACGACCGCACTCGACTCCACCGCGTCGACCGCGAACGTGGAAAACGTGGTGAATCCGCCCAGGACACCGGTGCCGAGAAACAACCGCCACAGCCGGTCCGTCCCGAAAAACGTCACCACCACCCCGAGTAGCAGCGAACCCAGCACGTTCACGACCGCGATCGTCCATATTCCGGCGAACAGCTCTGACAGACCGAAGCGGGCAGACGCGCCCACAGCGCCGCCGGCGACGACCACGGCCAGCGGCTTCGCACCTGTCACCGGGCCAGCCTAATAGAGGAAAACGGGCCGGGAACCTCGAAAGGTCTCCGGCCCGTCTCGTGGAGCTGCCGGGAATTGAACCCGGGTCCTCCGCAGCAAAGCTAGGGCTTCTCCGTGTGCAGTTTGCTATGTCTCTACTTGAATCTCCCGGTCTCGCAAACAAGCCAGGATGACGATCCCAGTCGCTGTTGGATGTCCCATCCGACTCCGCGACCGAGTCGGTAGGTAAAGCCCTCTAGCTGATGCCAGTACCCGGGCCGAGGGCGAACCCGGACTGACAGACACGCGGTCGCTACTTAGGCAGCGAGGGCGTAGTCGCGCTGATTGGAATCGGCGCTTAATTGGTTGCAGCGACGCTTAACGGTGGTCTCTTGCCTGCACCGACACGCTTCCCCTACCTCAACGTACGCAGTCGAAACCGTTCAGCCCCGTACGTCCCCACGAACTTCGTGGGGTCACCAAGTGTAACGCGTGAGGCTGCCAGTTTCATCCGAGTATTCGGCCCGCGTCCACTGCGCGGGTGACTTCTTCCTCGATCAGGTCCATATTGATCGCCACGGCCGCCTGATATCCGGCCGACGCCGACACGATGACCTGCGACTTCGGGTCCACGACATTGCCGGCCGCCCACACACCGGCGACACTCGTCGCACCCGTGGCGTCGACAGCGACGAACGGGCCGAACGGTGTGTCGGTCGTCTCCGCACCGAAGTCCCGCAGAATTCGGTCCCGCGGCACCGGCGTGATCGCGCCACCGACGAATACTGCGCGCCGAGGGGTGACGGTGCCGTCGGCCAGCCGCACCCCGGTGAGTTCGTCGTGCTCGACCACCAGCGCGGCCACCTTGCCGGACACGATTCGCACGTTCATCGCTTCCAGCTTCTCGCGGTCGTCCGGTTCGATGCTGTCGTCGGTGTGGGTGAACAGCACGACGTCGTCGGTCCACTGACGCAGCATCAACGCTTGGTGGACGCCGAAGAAGGCGGTTTCGGCGATGACGCCGAGGGGCTGATCGCGCACCTCGTAGCCGTGGCAGTACGGGCAGTGCAGAACATCCTTGGCCCAACGTTGCGCGAAGCCCTCGATGTCGGGGAATGTGTCGGCGATACCGGTGGCCACGAGGAGTCGGCGTGCGACCACTGCCCGACCGTCGCCGAGGGTCAGTTCGAATCCATCGGCGCTGCGAGCCGCGCCGGTCACCGTACCGTCGGTGACAACGACACCGAACCGCTCCACTTCCGCCCGCCCCATCGAAAGCAGGTCGGTGGGCGCGGCGCCGTCTCGTGTCAGGAAGCCGCGAAGGTGTCCCGCGGGCGCGTTCCGCGGCTCTCCCGCATCGATCACCATCACCGAGCGCCTGGCCTGCGCCAGAACGAGTGCTGCGTTCAGTCCGGCCGCACCGCCGCCGACTATTGCTACGTCACAGGTCTGTTGGGTCATGCTCCCACTGTTCGCGATCGCGCGAATGGTGGCAACTTTGTTTGCGGTTTTGGCAAACTTGGGTCATGGACGACGTTATTGCCGGGGTCGGCCCCCGACTCAAAGCGCTCCGTACCGAACGGGATCTCACCCTGTCCGCGCTTGCGGAGACCACCGGTATATCGGTCAGCACTCTCTCACGCCTCGAGTCAGGAAGACGGCGGGCGAGCCTCGAACTCCTCCTACCCATCTCCGAGGCATACCGCATCCCACTCGACGACCTGGTACGAGAACCGACACGGGATCCTCGGATTCGACAGGTGCGACACCAGAGCGGCCGAGTGACGTCGATCCCACTGACAGGACAACCCGGAAACCTTCAGGCGTACAAGATGATCATCGAGCCCGATCAGGATCAGGTACCCGAACAACGCACGCACGACGGATACGAGTGGTTCTACGTCCTGGCCGGGCGGGTACGCCTACTCCTCGGGTCGCAGGATCTCGTCCTCGCCGCCGGCGAGGCCGTCGAGTTCGACACCAGAAATCCGCACTGGTTCGGCGCCGCGGGCGACGAACCGGCAGAATTGCTCAGCCTGTTCGGAAAGCAGGGCGAGCGAATCCACCTGCGTACGTGAGGCTCAGCTGGCAACCGCAATCATGCCGACCGACGCGAGTGCCAACAACATTCCCGCCTGCTGAATGCGGCTCACTCGTTCTCCCAACATCACCATGGCGAGCAGTACCGTCGCTGCTGGGTAGAGAGAACCGATCACGCTGACAAGCGACAGCAGACCGTCCCGGAACGCGTAGAGCATGGCCACATTCGCGATCACGTCGAGCACGCTGACGTAGACGGCCAGCTTCAACGGCTCACCCCGGGGCGGCGAGAATTGCCGAGCGGCCAAGGCGGCGATCCAGACGACGGCTGTGGCGGATGCGCGCGACAACACCAACGGCCAGAGACCGCCTTCTCCGTCGATGCGGTGCAGGCAGACGAACGCGAGGGCGAAAGCCACACCCGAACCAACGGTCAGCAGCGCGACCTTCTTCGTGAACCGCATGTCGCGCCCGCCGGATATCTCCCCCACGGTCTCGTCCGGTGATTCGCGACTGACCAGCACCACGGCCACCAAGGCGACCACGACCCCCAGGTACGCGATCACACCGGGTCGTTCACCGAGTCCCGCACCGATCAACACCGGAATCCCCGCCACGAGTACGGCTGTGAGCGGTGACACCACCGCCATCGGACCCGCCGCGAGCGCGAGATAGAACCACCACACGGCCATACCGCCGGCAACCCCGGACAACGCACCCCAGATCATCGACGACGTGGTGAGCGAACCCGAGACGAACGGGGCGATCATCAGCACGATCAACACCGACAGCGGATACGACACCACCACGACGCGAAGCGCCGCCACGCGCCGTGAGGCGACCCCGCCGACGAAATCACTGACCCCATAGCCGATGGCGGCCAGCAGGGCGAGGAGAACGGGCGTCAGCGCATGCCCTTCACCCGTCGTCCGAGTTCGGCGGTCACCTCACGCTCGGCGGTGCGGCGGGCCAGATCGCGGCGCTTGTCGTAGTCCTGCTTACCCTTCGCGAGCGCCAACTCCACCTTGACCTTGCCGTCGGAGAAGTACATCGACAACGGCACCAGTGTCTGGTTGCCCTCGCGAGTCTTGCCGACGAGGTGCTCGATCTCCCTCTTGTGCAGCAACAATTTCCGCGTTCGCCGCGGAGTGTGATTGGTCCACGTTCCCTGCGTGTACTCCGGGATGTGCAACCCACGCAGCCACACTTCGCCGTCGTCGACGGTGGCGAAGGCGTCGACCAATGACGCTTTGCCCTCGCGCAGACTCTTCACCTCGGTACCGACGAGGGCGATACCCGCCTCGTAGGTGTCGATGATGGCGTAGTTGTGGCGCGCCTTGCGGTTGGTCGCGATGACCTTGCGGCCCTTTTCTTTCACGTTCCGGGCCTTTCAGTCCGCGTTTCGATCACGTGCAGTGCCCCGAGTGGAGCTACCAAGAAGCATAGGAGATCGGGCAAGCCGTTTATTCCCGCACGTACAGGCGCAGCGTCACGTATGCGGTGGCGGCCGCCATGCCCACACCCACCAGAATCAACCAGGGCGACACGAACAGAACATCGCTGTTGGAGATGCGCGCCACGATATTGGCTTCGTAGACGTCCGCAAGTACATCGTCGATGAACATGTTCTTCGCGGTGAACAGGCCAGCTATCGCGAGGCCCGCACCGACCAACGCGGCCGCCACCGCCTCGAGGAGGAACGGAAGCTGCGTGTACCAGCGGGTCGCACCCACGAGACGCATGATCCCTACTTCGGTACGACGCGTGAACGCGGCGATCTGCACCATGTTCGCGATCAGAAGGACCGCAGCAATTGCCTGCACGATCGCAATCGCGAACGCCGCGTTGCGGACACCACTGAGGACGCTGAAGAGCCGTTCCACCAGCTCACGCTGATTGAGGACGCTCTCGACGCCGGGACGCGCAGCGAATTGCTCGTTGATGACACCGAACCGTTCCGGGTCACTCAACTTCACCTTGAACGAAGCGGGGAAGGTATCCGGACTCACGAGTGCCGCGAGTTCGGGCTGGTCCTTGAAGACACGTTCGGTGGCATCCTTGACCGCATCTTCACGGTTGAGGTACTCGACGGATACGACCGCGGGAGTGTTGTCGAGATCGGAACGAATCCCCTTACAGATGTCACCGTCGCAGCCCGGGTCGGTTGTCGAGATGGCGTCGGTGAGGAAGATCTGTACCTCCACACGGTCGAGGAAGATCTGTTGTGTCTTACCGGCCATCTGCACCACCAGAAGACCGCTGCCGAACAAGCCGAGAGAAATCGCCGTGGTCAGGACCATGGCGACCGTCATGGTGATGTTGCGGCGCAGGCCGGTGAGAACCTCGCTGAAAATGAAACTGGCGCGCATCGGAAAAATCGAATCCTTCGTGGGAGGGCGTACGCGATCGCGGCAAAGACGTTCGCGGGCGGTGGCTGACTGGAACGGCTATCTGCCGACGCCGTACACACCCCGCGCTTCGTCACGCACCACGTGGCCGAGGTCCAGTTCGACGACCCGCCGTCGCATCGAGTCGACGATGTGATGGTCGTGCGTGGCCATGACCACGGTGGTTCCGGTGCGATTGATCCGTTCGAGTAGCAGCATGATGTCCTGGCTCGTGTCGGGGTCCAGGTTTCCCGTCGGCTCGTCGCACAGCAGGACCAGCGGACGGTTCACGAATGCGCGGGCGATGGCCACGCGCTGCTGTTCACCGCCGGAGAGTTCGTTGGGCAGTCGATCCGCCTTGCCCGACAGGCCGACGAGGTCGAGGACCTCGGGGACGGTGCGCGTGATCATCGAACGGGGTTTGCCGATCACTTCGAGCGCGAAGGCTACGTTCTCGGACACCGACTTCTGCTGTAGCAGCCGGAAGTCCTGGAACACGCAGCCCATGCTCTGCCTCAGCTTGGGCACCCGGCGAGCCGAAAGCTTGTTCACATGGAACTTCGAGATGTGAATGTCACCGGAGGTGGGCGACTCCTCCTTCAGGAGCAGTCGCATGAACGTCGACTTGCCGGAACCGGACGGCCCGATGAGGAAAACGAATTCGCCCTTGTCGACCTCGACGCTCACCTTGTCCAACGCAGGCCTGGTGGACGTCTTGTACGACTTCGACACATTCTCGACGCTGATCACGGGGAGCCAGTCTAGCCGGACGGCGCAAGGTGAACCTCGGTGCGCGTGTTATGCCTGATTCTCACGCATGCGCCAACGAATTCCCGACTCGAGGAACCCGTCGATGTCGCCGTCGAGCACGGTGGACGGGTTGTTGACCTCGTACTCGGTACGCAGGTCCTTCACCATCTGGTACGGGTGCAGGACGTACGAACGCATCTGGTTACCCCAGGAGTTGCCGCCGTCGCCCTTGAGTGCGTCCATCTCGGCGCGCTCTTCCTGACGCTTGCGCTCGAGCAGTTTCGCCTGCAACACCCGCATCGCCGATACCTTGTTCTGTAGCTGCGACTTCTCGTTCTGACAGGTCACGACGATTCCCGTGGGCACGTGAGTCAACCGGACAGCCGAGTCCGTCGTGTTGACGGACTGACCACCCGGACCGGACGAGCGGTACACGTCGACCCGGACGTCGTTTTCGTTGACGTCGATGTGGTCGGTGGTTTCGACCACGGGGAGAACCTCGACCTCGGCGAAGGAGGTCTGGCGGCGGCCCTGGTTGTCGAACGGACTGATGCGCACCAACCGGTGCGTGCCCATCTCCACCGACAGCGTGCCGTACGAGTAGGGAGCCTTGATCGCGAAGGTGGCGCTCTTGATGCCGGCTTCTTCCGCGTATGACGTGTCGTACACCTCCACGCCGTAGTCGTGCTTCTCCGCCCAGCGGATGTACATGCGCATGAGCATCTCGGCCCAGTCCGCAGCATCGACGCCGCCGGCGCCGGAACGAATGTTGACCAGCGCATCACGCTCGTCGTATTCGCCCGACAGCATGGTCTTCACTTCCTGTGCCGCGATGTCGGTGCGCAACGACGCACGCTCTTCGTCTGCCTCGGCGAGTGCCTCGGCGCCTTCGTCCTCCTCCGCCAGTTCGTACAGCAGCGGCAGATCGTCGAGGCGCTGACGCAGTTCTTCGACGCGCCGCAGCTCGGCTTGCGAGTACGACAGCGTGCTGGTGACCTTCTGCGCGTGTTCCTGGTCGTTCCACAGATCGGGGTCTGCGGCCTGGTGTTCGAGCTCGTCGATACGTCGACGCAACTCCTCTACGTCCACCACCGATTCGACGGTGCGGAGGGTGGTGTCGAGGTCACTCAGATCTGCGGATACGTCAGGTTGCACGTATCCGAGGCTACCGGGTGGGCCTCGTGCCACCATCACCCGTCACGCTCGGTCGACGGCGATCGCGGTGGTATCCAGGTAAACTCCGGCGTCGTGACCGATCTCGCGGATGACCTTCGACTTGCACTTCGCATCGCCGACGAGGCCGACGCCCTCACCACGGCCCGATTCGGGGCGCTGGACCTGAAGGTGGATTCCAAGCCCGATCTCACCCCGGTGTCCGATGCCGACTTGGCGGTCGAACGCACCGCACGCGGGATACTCGAGAAGGAACGTCCGCGGGACGCCGTGCTCGGCGAGGAGTTCGGTGGGCACCCGACTTTCGTGGGCCGTCAGTGGGTGATCGACCCGATCGACGGCACCAAGAACTTCGTTCGCGGTGTGCCGGTGTGGTCGACGTTGATCGCGCTCCTCGAGCACGGAGTGCCGGTCGTGGGCGTCGTCAGCGCCCCTGCGTTGTCGCGCCGATGGTGGGCCTCCGAGGGAAGCGGGGCGTGGGCGAGCGTCGGTGGAGGAGAAGCGAGGAATCTGAGTGTGTCGGCCGTCGGCGAGCTCGGTTCGTCGAGCCTGAGCTTCTCAAGTCTGTCCGGATGGAAGGACCGCGGCATCCGCGACCGTTTCCTGGACCTGACCGACGACGTGTGGCGCGTGCGCGGGTACGGCGACTTCTATTCCTATTGCCTGCTCGCGGAAGGCAGTGTCGACATCGCCGCCGAACCCGAGGTGTCACTGTGGGACCTGGCTCCGCTCGACATTCTCGTCCGGGAGGCGGGTGGACAGTTCACCGACCTCGAGGGCAGAAACGGTCCACACGGTGGAAGCGCCGTCGCCACCAACGGACTCCTGCACGACGCCGTGACCGCGCGCCTGCGCTGACCGTTCACCGGCTCCGCGACGGATGGACGCCGGATCAGAGGACGAGCGCCGCAACGATAGCGAGTGCGGGGAGGATTCCCTGCAAGAACGCCGCTCGCAGGTAGCCCTTGCCCGTCGAGGCCAGGACGAGGGCTGCGCCCACGATGGTCAGGCAACAGAACACGACGATCGCATGCCCGGCCGATCCGCCCATGATCAGACCGGCGAACAGCCCCACCGCAAGAAACAGATTGTAAAAGCCTTGATTGAAGGCGAGTGGACGGGAAACGTCAGCGTCTGCCTGCGATTTCACTCCGAACCGCGACCACACGTCGGGGCGCGTCCACAGGATGCTCTCCATTGCGAAGATCCAGACATGCAGAACGGCCGTGAATGTTGCGAGTACCAGCGAGATCACAGGCATAGGACGAATCTGTCACATCGCCGAACGGATTTCGCGGGAATGGGAAACGGGGAACGCTGATCTGGCGGCTACCTTCGTGCATGGACACCCCCTCCAGTCCCCCTCGATGATCGAAACACGGTCCGGGGAGAGAACGAGGCGGTCAGGACGTCACCTCGGACGTGAAGTAGACGACCGCACCTGCAGCCAGCACAAGGTAGGACGCAGGGAAGGCGATGTTGTAGAGAACAGACGCCCGGATGTGGGCAGCAACCGCACCCACATAGAACATGACCAGCCCGACTGCGGCCGCGAGGCCAACAGTCGCCATTCCGGCCAGACCGAGCACCAATCCGAAAGCCCCTGCACCCTTCATCGCGGCGAGGTACGGCAATACGTCGGGCCGCAGTCCGACCTCAGCCGAGTTCGCCAGGACGAACTCGGCCTTGGCCAGGTCCGCTGCGACGATGAAGAGGTTGGCGACGACACACATGACGGTGACGGCAACCAGGGCCGTCGTGAAAATGTCACTCACGCGGTATACCTCCCAACGAGGTGGGGTCCGTCACCGATGCGGGCCGCGGTGTACTCGATACCCGGGGCCGCCGCTTCCTCGACGGCCGCAAACAGGCGCCCGATCGCTTCCTCTACCTCCCCTATCCGCTCGGAATCAGTGGAGAATCGGAAGATCTGTACAGTCATGATGGTCTCCTTCGTGCAGATTCTGTCGTTGTTCGGTCTCCTCACCCATTACGACGTCCGGCACGCACGAAAGGTGACCACCTCCGTGGAACTGACCCAAGAGTTCGAGGCCACACGCCCGAAACTTCTTTCCCTGGCCCACCGAATCCTCGGGTCTCTCGAGGACGCAGAGGACGCCGTCCAGACGGCCTGGATGCGTGCTCAGGCGGCGAACCAGACGCAAATCCAGACGCCCGCTGCGTGGTTCACGACAGTGACCGCACGTCTGTGTCTCGACCAATTGCGATCGCGTGAACGACGCGGCGAGGTGCCCATCTTCGCCGACATGCTTCCCGGCACTCAGCTTGCCGCGGACGAGGAATTCCTGCGCCGCGACGAGGTCTCCCGGGCACTGATGGTGCTGCTCGACAAGCTCACCCCGGCACAACGGGTCGCCTACGTGCTGCACGACCTCTTCGGTGTGCCGTTCGGCGAGATCGCCGACGTACTGAGCACCGCGCCGACGAACGCGAAGAAGTTGGCCAGCCGTGCGCGACAACGCCTCGAAGGCATGGATCCAGCATCCGCGCCAGAGTCCGCACAGACATCGGGGCACTGGCGGATCGTCGACGCTTTCCTCGCCGCTGCTCGTGGCGGGCGCATCGACACGGCCATCGCGCTGATGGCGCCCGACGTCGTCCGAACCGCCGACCCAACACTGCTCCCAGAGGGAGGCGCCGTCGAAGTCGTCGGGAACCACGCCGTGGCAGAAGAGACCCGCTACTTCACCGACCGGATCCACGCGAGCATCCTCATGCTCGTCAACGGCGCCACCGCAGCCGTGATAGCCCCTGGCGGTCACCCACTGGCGGCCATAACCTTCACGTTCGCAGGCGACAAGATCACCCGGATCGAGATTACTCGCCTGACGCTGGCCGACGAGGTAAGTCCACGGTCCACCACCTATCGCCTCTAGCACGGCACGCATTTGAATACAAGGCCCAAATGGAGGATGCGAAGCGGACCTCGTGACCGAATCGCCGAAGGCCCCGAACGCCAACACTGGAAGTCACATCGGCACAATTTCCAGGAGAACGCATGACCCAGGTGTCCAGACGTGCATTGTTGCGGGGGCTTGCCATCGCACCACTCGGTATCGCCGTCGGGTGCTCGGTGAGCGGCGCACCGTCGACGCCGGCCCTCGGCACACCTTCCGGTGGCGGTTCTTACCGACCGCTTCCGATTCCGCCGCTCTCGCCGTCGCGTGTCGACGCCAGTGGGGTTCGGCATTTCGCGTTGACGGCCGCCTCCGGAACCTCCGAGATCATTGCCGGTCGCAGCACCGACACCTGGGGTTACAACGGTTCCTATCTGGGCCCGACCATTCGGGCGAAGCGCGGCGAAACGGTCGACTTCACGATCGACAACCGTCTGGGCGAACCCACGACGGTCCACTGGCACGGCATGCACCTGCCTGCCCGCTTCGACGGCGGGCCACACCAGACGATCGAGGAAGGTGGGCGCTGGGAGCCGACCTGGCGAATCGATCAGCCGGCGGCAACACTCTGGTACCACCCGCACCCCCACGGCGCCACCGAAAAACACGTGACCCGTGGTCTTGCCGGATTGTTCATCGTCGACGACGACAATATCGACACGTTGCCCCTGCCCGATACCTATGGCGTCGACGACATTCCCGTGGTGGTGCAGGATCGGCGATTCACCGCAACCGGTCAGTTCGACATGTCGGACGCAACGGACATCGGGCTCCTGGGCGACACCATCGTCGTGAACGGAATCACCAACGCCTACGTCGACGTCACCACCGAGACGGTGAGACTGCGGCTGTTGAACGGCTCGTCCGGTCGGGTGTACAACTTCGGCTTCCCCGACATCGACTTCGATCTGATCGCAACGGACGGAGGTCTACTCGAGGCGCCCGTACGTCTGAGCCGAGTCCAGCTGAGCCCCGGCGAACGCGCCGAGATCGTAGTGCGCGTCCAACCGGGAGAAACCGCCGTCCTCACCTCGTTCCCCATCGAGGGTGCCGGTGGCGTCGACCCGTCCCAAGCGCAGAACTACGGGATGAACGATCGTTTCGACATCCTCCGGTTGGTGGCAGCGCCGCAGCTGGCGACCGGATCGCCGCTCCCCGCCCAACTCGCCACGCTTTCCACGATCACGCCGTCCCCAGATCACATCTCGCGCGACTTCCGCCTCCAGTGGTACATGATCAACGGACAGCGCATGAACATGAACCGCATCGACTTCGAAGCGATCGTCGGAACCACCGAGATCTGGACGGTCTCCAACGACGACAACTGGCCCCACAACTTCCACGTTCACGACGTTCGATTCGAGGTCCTCGACGTGGACGGCCACGAACCTCCGCCCCATCTACGCGGGCCCAAAGACACCGTGTACGTGCCTCCGGGCGGAGAGGTACGCCTCGGTCTCACCTGGTCCGACTATTCGGATCCCACCTGTCCCTACATGTTCCATTGCCACCTGCTGCGGCACGAGGACGAGGGAATGATGGGGCAGTTCCTCGTACTCGAACCCGGTGAGCAGCCGAAACCCCTGGCAGTGCCGAGCTCACACGGTGGACCTTCTGGTCACGGGAGCCCGGGTCACTGACGGGTGCGGAGGTGATACATCGCCAGCCGCACGCGATTGTCACATGCTGTCTTGGACATCAGATTGCCCACGTGTGTCTTCACGGTGGTGACGCCGAGGTGAAGTGATCGCGCAATTTCCTGGTTGCTCTTACCGTCGGCAACCAACGCGAGCACCTCGGTCTCGCGTTCCGTGAGAGGAACGGGTTCGATCCGCCGGCCGTCTCGTCCTCGCGCCACCGCTCTCTGCACTACTCGTCGCAGGACCTCCGGTGAGAACACCATCTCGCCTTCCGCCGTGCGCCGGATGGCGCGCAGTACATCCGCAGGGTCCGTATCCTTCACCAGAAATCCGGCGGCTCCGGCGTCGAGCGCTGGGTAGAGATGGTCGTCGTCGTCGAATGTGGTGAGCACGAGGACTCGGGCGCCGCGGCCGGATCGCACGATCTGTTCGGTGGCGCCGATGCCGTCGAGTCCCGGCATTCGAAGGTCCATCAAAACGACGTCCGGGCAGTACTGCGCCGCGCATGCCACGGCGTCCACCCCATTCGATGCTTCTCCCACCACGGACAGTTCTTCGTCGGCATCGCACAGCATGCGCAGCCCGGCCCGTACGAGTCGTTGGTCGTCCACGATGAGCACCGTGATCACTGCGGGTCACCTTCACCCGTGACGACATCACCAACAGGAAGGCTCACGTGCACGGTCCACCGTCCGTTGCTGTTGTCGAACCGAGTCCATCCGCCGATCACGTCGACACGCTCCTGCATGCCGATGAGTCCGTGTCCCGGTTCTCCTCGGGCACCGCGGGCAACGTTGCCGACCGATACGTAGATGTTGTGCCCTGATCTGGTTACCGACAACGACACGGTTTCGGCCTTGTCCGCATGTTTCATCACATTCGTCATCGACTCCTGGACCACCCTGGTCAGTGTTGATCGACCGATCGCATCGAGCCCCCTCAGATCGCTCTCGACGTCGCTGTCGACATCGAAGCCTGCGCTTTTCGCCCGATCCACGGCAGCAACGATCGACGGCAGCACCGCGCCACCTTCGACCAACACCACGTCGGGGATCGATGGATCGCGAAGCACCTCGAGCAGACGGCGAATGTCGGCGAGTGCACGCGTGGCCGTCCCCCGTACATCGTCGAGGACCTCGTCGATCACTGCGCTGCGCGGCCCGGTCACATGTTGCGCAACGCCGATCCTCAGCACGATGGACGCCATGTGGTGTGCTACGAGGTCATGGAGTTCGCGAGCGAGCGCATTACGTTCCTCCACACGAGTACGTCTGTCCGCCTCGCGTGCCCGGTCGCGATACGTTGCCGCAAGCTGCGCTTGTGCGCGGAGATACAAACCCAGAATGACCGGCAGGCCGACGAATGCCAGGACTGCGACCACGGCCGCAACCATTCGCAGTCCGTGCGATTCCAATGCAACACCAGCCAGGACGGCAGCACCCCAGCCCGCACCCGAGACAGCAGTCTCCAACCACCGTGAGGTGCGCGCGGTGACATCGACAACGGCAACGGCGCCCAGATAAGGAACCAATTCCGACAAACCCCACGCCTCGGCAGCGAACATCGGCACTGCGAGTGTCGACAGTACGAGCGAAGTAATCGTGGGCCAATGACGCCCGGTGGCGAACACCCCTGAGGCAACCAAGGACAGAACCCAGTACGAGACCGGCACACGATATTCGCCGGGATAGGTACTCGCCAACAGCACGAAGGGCACCAACACCGCTGGGACCCACCGCGCTTTCGACACGAGTCGATCGGCGACTGTCGAATTCACCGTTCGAGCTTAACGACCTCTGCCCCGGTTACCTTCGTCGTCGGAAAGTCCGAACTTACTTTGGAGTAGACAACCAATCTTACTCCAGAGTAAGGTCAATCTCGTCCACGCCCGTACACCGAGAAACTGCTGGTGATCATGAGCAAGCAAGACACTGCCCCCTCTAACGGCGCCAAGCGGGAACCCCGCGACACGTCCGCCGTCGGACTGAATCCGGTCAAGCGCGATGCCATGGGTGCCGCGATGCGCGTTTTGACCAAGATCACCGGTTCCGACCTCGCGGAGAAGTACAACCTGCGCCAGACCGTCGACCGCGTCACGTACGAAGGTACCAAGACCGGGTTCAAGACCCTCGGTGCCGCCACGCGCACGTTCAAGTCGGTCTCCGGTGGCGGAGCGCCCAAGCGCCTGCCGGACAGCACCACCAAGAACGCCGACTACTTCGACCTCACCCCCAACGACGAGCAGAAGATGATCGTCGAAACGGTGCGCGAGTTCTCCGAAGAGATCCTGCGCCCGGCGGCCCACGACGCCGATGCGGCTGCCGCTTCCCCCGCCGACTTGGTCGAGCGCGCTGCGGAACTCGGCATCACCTTGATCAACGTCCCCGAGGAACTCGACGGCGCGGCAAGTGAACGTGGCGCAGTCACCAATTCGCTCGTCGCCGAAGCCCTCGCGCACGGCGACATGGGCCTCGCGCTACCGATCCTCGCGCCGAGCGGCGTCGCCGTCGCTCTCACCCAGTGGGGCACGGACGCACAGCAGCAGACCTACCTCCCAGCCTTCACCGGCGAGCAGGTGCCCGGTGCCGCTGTTGTCGTCAACGAGCCCCGCGCGCTGTTCGATCCCTTCGCGCTGGAGACCAAAGCAGTCCGCTCCCCCAGCGGCTACAAGCTCAACGGTGTGAAGAGCCTCGTTCCGGCCGCAGCGTCGTCCGAGCTGTTCATCGTTGCCGCCGAACTCGACGGAAAGCCCACATTCTTCATCATCGAGTCCGACACCAAGGGCCTTGTCGTGGAAGCGGACCCGAGTATGGGTCTGCGCGCCGCCGGTCTCGGTCGCCTCATCCTCGACGACGTTGCCGTACCGGAGTCCGCAATCCTGGGCGACGGCGACGCCGATCAGCGCAAGCGTGAATACGCCGACGCAATTCGTCTCGCCCGCCTCGGTTGGGCCTCGCTCGCCGCCGGCACCAGCCAGGCCGTTCTCGACTACGTGATCCCCTACGTCAACGAGCGCGAAGCGTTCGGAGAGCCGATCAGCCACCGCCAGTCCGTGGCCTTCATGGTCTCGAACATCGCGATCGAACTCGAAGGACTTCGTCTGGTCACCCTCCGCGGTGCGTCGCGCGCCGAGCAGGGCCTGTCGTTCGCCCGTGAATCCGCACTCGCCCGCAAGCTCGCATCCGAGCGGGGCATGCAGATCGGCCTCGACGGCGTTCAGCTCCTCGGCGGACACGGCTTCACCAAGGAGCACCCGGTAGAGCGCTGGTACCGCGACCTCCGTGCCATCGGCGTTGCCGAGGGCATCGTCCTGATCTGAGCAGCCGGACTCGAACCAAGGAAACCTGATGATCAATCTCGAACTTCCCAAGAAGCTCAAAGCATCCGCAAACCAGGCACACCAGGTCGCGGCCCAGATCATGCGCCCGGTGTCCCGCAAGTACGACCTTGCCGAGCACGCCTACCCCAAAGAACTCGACACCATGGCCGCAATGGTCGAGGGCCTCAACGACTCGGGCAAGGGTGCCGCCGGCGCCGCGCTCGGTCGCGGTGACGTACTGAAGGCCGACCAGAACGCCAACGGCGGCAATATGTCGTCGCTGATGAACGTCATCGAGACCTGTTGGGGCGACGTCGGACTGACACTGTCGATCCCGTACCAGGGCCTCGGCAATTCCGCCATCGCCGCCGTCGCCACCGACGAACAGCTCGAACGTTTCGGCAAGGTATGGGCCTCGATGGCCATCACCGAACCGAACTTCGGATCGGACTCGGCCGCCGTCGGCGCCACCGCCGTTCTCGACGGAGACGAGTGGGTTCTCAACGGCGAAAAGATCTTCGTCACGTCCGGTGAGCGTTCCACCCACGTCGTGGTGTGGGCCAGCGTCGACAAATCGAAGGGCCGTGCGGCCATCAAGTCGTTCGTCGTCCCGCGCGAGGCTCCCGGGCTGAGCGTTGCTCGTCTCGAGCACAAGCTGGGCATCAAAGCCTCGGACACCGCGGTTCTCCTCCTCGAGGACTGCCGCATCCCGAAGGACAACATCCTCGGCTCACCCGAGGTCAATACCGAGCAGGGCTTCGGCGGCGTCATGCAGACGTTCGACAACACCCGCCCGCTGGTCGCCGGCATGGCGATCGGTGTCGCCCGTGCCGCACTCGAGGAACTGCGCAGCATCCTCACCGACGCGGGTGTGGAGATCTCGTACGACACTCCCGCCTACAACCAGCACGCTGCGGCTGCAGAGTTCCTGCAGCTCGAGGCCGACTGGGAAGCCGGCTACTTGCTCACCCTCCGCGCAGCGTGGATGGCGGACAACAAGAAGCCGAACTCGCTCGAGGCCTCCATGTGCAAGGCCAAGGCAGGACGCACCGGTACCGCCGTGACCCTGCGGGCTGTCGAACTCGCCGGCACCATCGGCTACTCCGAGCGCCCGCTGCTCGAGAAGTGGGCACGCGACTCGAAGATTCTCGACATCTTCGAGGGCACCCAGCAGATTCAGCAGCTGATCGTTGCCCGTCGCCTCCTCGGAAAGTCCTCTTCCGAGCTGAAGTGACCTCGGTGAACTGAGGTTCCCGTTCGAACTGAGCCCCGCCGCACGCACTCTCGTGTGGCGGGGCTTTCGTTCATCTAAGGTGGTTGTGAAGCGAATCACAGACACCGGGGAGTCTTCATGCCAGGTCAGAGCATTCTCACGAAGATCACCGACACGGCGGGTGCTGCCATCACCATGGGCAAAGCGGGCCTGGTCCCGTTTCCCCGTATAGACCACGGAATCAACTCGCTGCTGGCCGTACGCAAGTACGGTCCATTCGCAGGCCCAGTACACGCCCATGCCGTCGCCGGCCTCGAGGCAACGGCCCTCGTCGACGAGCACGGATCGCTCACCTACCGGGACCTCGAGGAGCAGTCGAACGCTCTTGTTCGGGCATGGCAGGCGGACGGAATTCGGGCCGGTGCAGTCATCGGTGCCATGTGCCGCAATCACCGCGGCCTGGTGTTGACCATGCTCGCGTCCGCGAAGAACGGAACCAAGCTGGTGTTGATGAACACCGGTTTCGCGCCGCCACAGCTCGTGGACGTGGCAGCGCGCGAAGGTGTGCGAGCTCTGGTGTACGACGAGGAGTTCGCCGACGTCGCTGCAGCCCTTCCGGACGACGTGATCGTCTACCGATCCTGGTCGGACAGCCCTTCGGACAATCGCAATCTCGAAGAGCTCATCGGCAAGTACGACCACCGCCCCGTGCCTGCCCCTACCACCCAGGGCGGATTCGTCCTCCTGACGAGTGGCACCACCGGAACGCCGAAAGGCGCCCCCCGTGGTCACACTTCCCCTCTCGCATCGGCACAGTTCCTCGACCGTGTGCCGCTGCGACCCGGTCAAACCATGATGATGGCGGCTCCCGCATTCCACGGCACCGGCGTTTCCCAGTTCGCTCTCGCTCTCGCCCTCGGGCAAACCGTGGTGATGCACCGGAAGTTCGATCCGGAGAACACTGTCCGTCTCGTCGCCGAGCACCGGTGCGACGTCCTCGTTGTCGTGCCCACCATGTTGCAACGCATCGTCGACCTCGGCCCGGAGGTCCTCTCGACATACGACACCTCCTCACTGAAGATCGTCTTCGCTGCCGGCTCGGCGATCTCACCCGACCTGTCGAAACGAACCGCCGAGGCATTCGGTGAGGTTCTGCACAACCTCTACGGCACCACCGAAGTAGCGGTAGCCACCGTCGCCACCCCCGCAGATCTGGCGCAAGCCCCCGGCACAGCGGGCCGCGCACCGGTCACCTGCCACGTGCGGTTGTACGACGACGACGGCAAACGCATCACCGAGCCGGAGTCCGTGGGGAGAATCTTCGTGGCGAGCGGGTTGAGCTTCGCCGGATACACGGACGGACGGGACAAGGAACGTATCGACGGGCTGCTGTCGACGGGCGACGTCGGCCATTTCGACAAGAACGGCTTACTCTTCGTCGATGGTCGCGACGACGACATGATCGTGTCGGGTGGAGAGAACGTGTATCCGCTCGAGGTGGAAAACCTGCTGGCCAACCGCGAAGACGTGATCGAGGCCGCGGTCGTCGGGGTGGAGGATCCGGACTTCGGTCATCGTCTGCGCGCGTTCGTCGTCTCTGCGCCGGGCCACGATCACGATGCCGACCAGATCAAGGCCTACGTCAAGGCGAACCTGGCGCGCTACAAGGTCCCCCGCGAGGTCGTGTTCATCGACGAACTCCCGCGTAATGCCACGGGGAAGCTCCTCCGCAGAAATCTGCACCAGATGTGACCTGCCCCCACTTCACATTCGTCCGAACGCCGCCGCAGTGATCGTGCCGGTAGCGGTGGCGAATCGCCTGTCGTGGCGGGCGTTGGAGAACGCCGGGTTTCACCGGGTCGGCGAGGGGTATCTACCGGCGGACAACCCGATCGACGACGGCCGCCACTACATCACGATTCGACCTGCGTCAGCTCTAGCCATCGACCCCTAGCTATCGACACACAGCGGTATCCACACAGATACAAGAAAATCGGCCGGCACCGTTATGGTGCCGACCGATCTCAGTGGTAGCGGGGACAGGATTTGAACCTGCGACCTCTGGGTTATGAGCCCAGCGAGCTACCGAGCTGCTCCACCCCGCGTTGCATGAACGAAGTTACACGAATCCGGGAACGGTACGCAAATCGCGGACTGCCGGATTGTTTCGACGCCACAGCGACCGGTCAACTGCCGGAAATCTTGCCGATACCGGCACAACGCAAACGTCACGGAACAGGCAGATTCGGGCAATTCACCCTCGCTCGATGCCCGACCAGTTCCAGAAAATGCGCCTGGCGAGTGAGACGAGTCACATCACACTACGGTAACGAGACGGCAAATCGGCCGTGACCATTGAGCGTTGAGCTGGTAAAACGCGGTTTCCCGAGGGCGGCCGATGCCGATTCGTCGGAGATCCACGTCACCGTGACCTATCCGTAATACATCCGTATGGTCGTTCACGGCCCGGTTCGAGACCGGCTGATTTGCACCCGACGTAAGGATCTACCCGCATGACCCGCAACATCACGAAGCGAACCCTCAGCACTCTGGCACTCGCCGGCGCAGTCGTCGCCGTGCCGCTCGGAGTGAGCACCGGCACCGCAAACGCGGCATCGGGCAACTGGGACGCAGTCGCACAGTGCGAGAGCGGCGGCAACTGGAGCACCAACACCGGCAACGGCTACTACGGCGGCCTGCAGTTCTCGCAGAGCACCTGGCAGGCCTTCGGCGGTAGCGGCTACGCACACAACGCCAGCAAGGCCGAGCAGATCCGCGTCGCGGAGAACGTCCTCGCCACACAGGGCGTCGGCGCATGGCCGACCTGCGGCGCATACCTCTAAATCGCCGAACCGCGCAGGGATGCCTGTGCACGAAGTACGCCCCGCCATCATCGAATGATGGCGGGGCGTACTTCGTGTCCGTACTACCTCGGCAGTTGCTGATATGCAGCCACGGCCTTCTGCACCCGATCCAGCGCCGCACCGTATGCAGCGAAGTCACCGCTGCGCTGCGCGGTCTCGAGTGCCTCGAGAGAAGCATCGAGTTCGGCGACCACAGCCGCCTCATCACCGCTCGGCGGCGCCGGAGCCGGGGCAGGTGCAGGAGCAGGAGTCGGAACACCCGCTTCGGCCGGCGGAGTCGTGGGCTCCTGGGGCTGCGGATCCGCGTCGGGGCTCGGGGCCGTCGCCGCAGACCCGGTACCTACACCGAAGACCTGGTCGAGGGCTTCTGCCAACGTGGGCGCATAGCCGACGCGAACACTGTTACTCGGTGGCGGTTCGCGATAGCTCACGAGCACGCGTGACAGCTGCGGGAACGTCGACGAATTGGGAGTTGTCGTCTTCCGCTCCGTGTACATCGGCTCGACGTACAAGATCCCGCCGTCCGCGATCGGCAAGGTCAGCAGATTGCCGTAATGAATATCGTTCGATCGCTCGAGCAGGGTACGCTCCGACGCCACACGAGGATCGGAAATCATCGAGTTCTGTGTCTGCTGAGGACCTTGAGTCGTGGTGTCCGTCGGCAGCTGTAACACCGTGAACTCCCCGTAGTTCTCGGGACCGGATTTCACGGACAGGTATGCCGACAAGAACTCTCGGTTGTATCCGACCATCGCACTCGTCAGATTGAACGATGCCTCGCCCGTTTCCGGATCGCCGACCAACACGTAGTACGGCGGCTGGCTGGCATTCGTGTCGATGGTGGGATCACTCGGCACCGACCAGAAGGCGTTGTTGGTGAAGAATTCCCTCGGGTCGTCCACGTGGTACTTCGCGAGCATCTCGCGCTGCACCTTGAACAGGTCTTCCGGGTAACGGAAGTGCTCGCTCAGTGCAGGCGGAATCTCACTCTTCGGCTCCACTGCGTCCGGGAAGACACCCATCCAGGCATCGAGCACCGGGTCGTTCTCGTCGAACTCGTACAACTTCACGGTTCCGTCGTAGGCATCGACCGTCGCCTTCACCGAGTTGCGGATGTACGACACTTCCTTGCGCGGGAGCGGTCGGCCGGTGCTCTCGTCGATGCTGTCCTCGAGAAGCCCTTCCAACGAACTCCGCTGTGCATACGGGTAATTGTCGAGAGTGGTGTACGCGTCGACGATCCAGACGAGATTGCCGTCCACGACTGCCGGGTAGGAATCACCGTCCGCGGTCAGCCACGGCGCAACCTTCTTGACCCGCTCGCGCGGGTCGCGGTCGTAGATGATCTTCGAGTTGTCGCCGATCACGCTGGAGAACAGGATGTTTCGCTCGGTGTACTTCGCCGCGTAAGCGAGCCGGTTGAACCAGTTTCCGATCGGGACGCCACCGTCACCGGTGTAGGTGTACGTGGCCTCGTCGGTGTCGTATTCGCGCGGTGTACCGCCCTCGGTGTTTCCGACGATCGAGTAGTCGTCGGGAACGTCCGCGATGACCTCGCCGTAATAGATGCGTGGCTGGTCGACCGGGATCAACTGGTCCTCGTCCTGAGAAGCGATGTCGCTGACCCGGTACACGGGATAACCGCTGTTGCTGTTCGCCGCTTCTTCAGCGGAGTCGGCTGCGGCCGCGTTGACGCGGTTTGCGGGTGCATACACCAGGCCGTTGCCGTGGGTGTAAACCGTGTGGCGGTTGATCCAGTCGGTCTGATTGCCCTGAAGGCTCTTCGGCGACAACTCACGAGCAGCAACGATGTAGTCGCGGAGCTCACCGTCGATCGTGTACCGATCCACGTCGAGACTCGGCGGGAAGCCGTAGAAGTTCTTGAGCTGTTGCTGCTGGGTGAACGTACGCGACAGGATGTTCGGATCGAGCAAACGGATGTTCTCGATGGTTGTCTGGTCGGCGGGAACCTCACGCGGTGGTTTGGTTCCGTAGCCCGGGTAGTCCTTGTACTCGATCTTGTCGTCGGTGATTCCATACGCTTGCCTGGTGGCCGCAATGTTGCGTTCGATGTACGGGGCCTCCATTTCCGCGGCGTTCGGACGCACCGAGAACTGCTCGACCACCATCGGCCACGCAGCACCCACGAGGACCGACGACAGCACGAGTAGCGCCGTGGCCAGTGCCGGAATACGGAAGTCTCGCAGGAAGATCGCCGCGAAGAACGCGATCGCACATATGACTGCAATCGCCAGAAGGATCAACTTCGCTTGCAGGACCGCGTTCATGTCCGTGTAGCTACCACCGGTGAATGTGGGCTCTTTTCGACTACTCGACAACAGTGAGTACCGATCGAACCAGTAGGCCACCGCCTTGAGCAGAATGAAGGTGCCCGCGAGAACCGCGAGTTGCACGCGCGCCGCATTGGTCAGCGCGCCACCGCGGCTGGCCAACCTGAGTCCACCGAAGACGTAGTGCGTGACCAGAGAGGCGAAGAACGCCAAGACGACCACGACGAACAACCAGTTGAGGATGAGGCGATAGAACGGCAGATCGAACGTGTAGAAGCCGACATCCAGTCCGAACTCGGGGTCGACGGTTCCGAAGTCACCGCCATTCATGAACAGCTGAACGGTGACCCAGTTCGACTGCGCGATAAGACCGGAGAACAGCCCGATCACCACCGGGATGCCCACTCCGAATAGCCGAAGCCGACTCATGACGGTGGTTCGGTACCGGGCAACGGGATCGTCGGGCCTCGTCACGGGGACGAATACCGGTCGCGAGCGGTACGCGAGGAACAGCGCCAACCACACCATGACGCCGACGAAAACGGCCACCGCGACGAACAGCGCGATTCTGGTGAACAGCACGGTGGTGAAGACGCTGCGGAATCCCAGCTCCCCGAACCACAACCAATCCGTGTAGGTGCTGACCAGGCGTGGGCCCATCAGCAGCAGGATTGCGGCGACAAGTGCCACTACCAGCAGCACACGACTCCGTTTGGACAACGACGGTAAACCGGCGGGGGGCCGCATGCCCACGTCTCACGCTCCAAGAACTCGGCGACGCCCCTCGGCGACGCGATCGACTCTGCAACCGTACATCCGTCCCACACTTCCCGGAGTGGTGACCGTTTCGTCCCAGTCTACGTAACGGTCGTCACGGCCTTTCCCATGGTGCATGCGTTTCCCGGTGTGTGCATACCGGTGCACGAATTCCGGGTGGGTGTGGACCACTGCAGTGCGCCGCGATGGGAGGATGCAGTTGTGAGCGCAGACAAATTCGCCAATCCGACCGATGCCCTTGCCCGCTGCGTCCGCGAGGTGGTCGAGTTCGTCGATGCCCAGGGGTGGGACCAGCCGCCACAGATGTTCGCTCTGGTGCCGACCGAGGAATTGGCCGCGGCAGAGCCGAGTCTGCTCGATCAACTCGAAGACGGCTGCGAACTCACGCCCATCGAGCAAGAAGCGTTCCCGGACGATATCGGCGGTGGGTCACCTGCCCTCGACGAATTCCTCGCGACCACCAGTTGGCCCGAATCCGTCGTGGGATGCGCGCTGACTCAGGAGATCGTGGTCCTGCCGCCGGACGCCGAGGCCGACCTGGACGATGCACTCGTTCCGCTTCTTGCCGACCGCGATGCCGCGGACGAGGCGGCCCGCAATGCTGCCCGTGAGCACCCCGAACGCCGGAACGCGCGATTGATTGCCGCAGTCCTTCGGGACGGACCGTCGTTATGCCTGCTGCAACTGCAGCCCGACGACGATGCTGACCCGTACGCCGATCTCGAACTGCTCACCTACGAGGACCTCGCACCCAACCTCGTCAACGCGCTGTATGCGACCTTCGATGCCACCGAGCACGACTGACGTCAGCAGGGGTGGGCAGGGCTGTCAACACAGCTCCGCTTCTTCGCCGCGTCCCAATGCCTCCAGCGCATCGATGGCATCGGTGAGTTCGTCCACCTTGACCAGACGTAGCCCGTCCGGCGCACCCTGACGGGCTTCGTCACAGTTCTGTGCGGGCACGAGGAACGTTTCCGCGCCCGCTTCACTGGCAGCGGCCAACTTGTACTGTATGCCGCCGATCGGGCCCACGTCGCCGTTCGATCGAATGGTGCCGGTACCGGCAACGAAGGCACCGTTGTTGAGTTCACCCGGGGTGAGTTTGTCGATCAGCGCCAGGGTGAAGATCAGTCCGGCGGACGGCCCTCCGATGTCCGCAAGGTTGAAGTCGACGGTGAACGGCACGTCCGGGACTTCCTCGATCCCGATGCCGAGGTATCCCTTGGACGAATCGTCAGGCCGCTCGCCGAGTGTGATGGTCACCGTGGTTTCCGCGCCGTCCCGAAGAAGAACGAAGTCGGTGCGATTGCCCGGCCCCAGATCGGCAACGACCTTCTGGACGTCGGCCGTTGTCTCCACCGGGTTCCCTGCGACGCTGATCAGCTGGTCGCCTTCACGCAACTCGCCCTGGGACGGTGCGTCCTCACCCACCTGCGCGACCTCGAGAGCAACGGGTTTACCGAGGTAGTGAAGGGCAGCCAGCTCGGCTGTGTGCTCTGACCGCGCGAAGTCGGCTGCGTTCTCCTTCTTCACCTCGTCGGTCGACTTACCGGGCGGATACACCTGTGCTCGGGGCACGAGTCCGTACTCACCACTCGCCCAGTATCCGAAGGCCTCGAAGACGTTCAGTTCGTTGTGCACCGCCACCGTCGTCATGTTCAGGTGACCGGTGGTCGGATCGACCTCCGTACCTTCGATCTTTACCACTTCCACATCCTCGACCATGCCGAGTGTGTTGAAGGTGGGCCCAGGTCCGAGAGCCACGAACGGCACCTTGACCACGGTGCCGACGATCACCAGCACCACGATCGGGGCCAGCGCAGCCACAAGCGTCACGATCCGTCGATTCACCTGGACCAGCGTAGAGCGCCGATCGGACGTGACGACCTCGGCCCACCGATACTCCGTCCCGGACACCTGTTCGCCATCAGCGTGACGCGGAGGTCACGCCATCATCTCTCGGCCTTGTACCGTTGAGGGCATGAGCAATCCCCCGTTCGGCTTCTCGAACTCCGATGACGATCGCGACAAGAACGACGATCGCGAAGGCAGCAGCAGCGGCACCGGCGGCAACTCACCGTTCGGCGACTTCGGTGCGCAGGCGTTCGGTCAGGGCGGCTTCGATCCGGCGGCGCTCGGAAAAATGTTGTCGCAGTTCGGGGAAATGTTGAGCGGCATGAGCACTGCGCCGGGCTCCGGCGCACAGGAGGGCCCGGTCAATTACGACGTGGCCAAGAAGCTGGCACGGCAGAGCATGGGCACCGTGGCTCCCGTCACGAAGGGCAGTACCGAAGCCGTCGTCGAAGCCTCGCGGCTCGCCGAGTTGTGGCTCGATGCCGCGACAACCCTTCCTGCCGGTGCCACCCGCAATGCCGCCTGGACGCCGAACGACTGGCTCGATCACACCATGGACACATGGAAGCGCCTTTGTGATCCGGTCGCTGAGAAGGTCGCCGGAATGTGGGTGGAAGGTCTTCCCGAGGAAGCCCGCCAAATGGCAGGGCCGATGATGGGCATGATGAATCAGATGGGCGGCCTGGCCTTCGGTTCGCAGCTCGGTCAAGCCCTCGGCCAATTGTCGAAGGAAGTGCTCACCTCCACCGACATCGGTCTGCCCTTGGGCCCCAGCGGTACGGGAGCGCTGCTACCGCAGGCCGTGGAAACGTTCAGCAAGGGCCTCGAGCAGCCCGATCGGGAGATCCTCGTCTTCCTGGCCGCCCGTGAAGCCGCACATCAGCGCCTCTACAACCACGTTCCGTGGTTGCGGCAGCGTCTGCTCGCCACCGTCGAGGAGTATGCCCGCGGGATCACGATGGACTTCTCCGCCATCGAGAACCTGGCGGAAGGGTTCGACCCGTCGATGCTCAACGACCCGTCACAGCTCGAGTCCATCCTCGGGCAGGGCGCATTCGAGCCGCAGACCACTCCCGAGCAAAAGCTGGCATTGGAACGTCTCGAGACCCTCCTCGCACTCGTCGAGGGATGGGTCGAGGTGGTGGTCACGAATGCACTCGGAGACCGTCTCCCCGGCGTCGCCGCCCTGAGCGAAACGATTCGGCGTCGCCGCGCCACCGGTGGACCTGCAGAACAGACGTTCGCCACGCTGGTCGGTTTGGAACTGCGCCCACGAAAGCTGCGTGAGGCGGCCGGCCTGTGGGAGAAGCTGACCACGGACGCGGGAGTCGACGAACGCGACGGAGTGTGGGCTCACCCCGACCTCCTTCCGGATTCTTCCGACCTCGACGATCCGGCTGGATTCGTCGCCCGAGTCGTCGGTGGCGGTGACGTGAGCGACTTCGACAACCCGATGGCACTGCTCGAAGAGACCGAGGCACGTGAACGCGCGGAGAAGGCCGCGCGCGACGAGAAGAACCGCGGCGAAGACCCGGGCTCCAGCCCCGAATCCTGACGAATTCAGCCCGGAGCAGACAACTGCAGTTCGGCGCCTGTTTTCTCCTGTGGACAACTGTCCGCGAGCAACTGAACCCGTCGCGTGAGACTGTCATGCTCGGCGGATGACTCCGACGACGTCGTCCACAACCGGACCCCAACTCGATCGCCATGTCCGCATCCTGTGCCGACCGGACGGGCGGGTTCAACTCGGTTGGGATCCGGAGCGCGCCGTGGTCGTGGCGCCACCGTCCGGGATACCCGCCGACGACCTCGTCACGGTGCTCCGGTTGTTCGACGGGACGAGCTCGTGGCCACACATCGTGTGGTCTGCTCGCAGCCACGGCGTCTGTCCTGACGACATGGCGGTGCTGTTGGCTGAGCTGATCCGGGCCGGACTGGTCGACGAACCACGTGTGGACCCGCTTCCCGAGCCGTCGATACACATTCACGGACGAGGTCCGCTCTCCGACGGCGTGGCCGGTGCACTCTCGGGCACGACGATTCGGGTCACACGCTCGGCCGACGGCGACGGCTGCGATCCCAGCACCGCGGCCTCGACGTGCGTGGTCCTGGCCGACGACCTGGTCGTGGAGCCGACCCTGGCCGCCGAACTCGTGAGGTCGGGAACACCACATCTGCATGTTCGGCTGCGGGACGGGTACGGAGTGGTCGGACCTCTGGTCCTGCCCGGACGAACGAGTTGTCTACGGTGCGCGGACGTGTCGCGTGCCACTTACGACGAACACTGGCCGCACCTTGCCGCGCAACTTCTGGGCAGTGTCGGGAATGCCAGTGCTGCCACGATCATGGCAACCACTGCACTCACGATCGCCCAGATCGAAGCGATCTGCACTCCGAACCCACACGAACCGCCGGCCACTCTGGATTCGACCCTCGAGATCGGTCTCACCTCGCCACGGATCGTTACCCGACGCTGGACGAAACAGCCCCGGTGCAGTTGCCGATATTTGGCACCCACCCCGGGCATCGGGGCGAAACTTCGTTCATGATGGTGTGGTGTCCAACATCCCACGCAAGAGTTCAGCCCGTACCGCCAAGCTTGCAAGTATTCCGTTGGGTTTCGCAGGTCGGGCTGCCGTCGGTTTCGGTCGCCGGATCGCGGGAGGCGACCGAGAAGAGATCGATTCACAGCTCAACGCCAAGGCTGCGGAGCAGTTGTTCGCGGTTCTCGGCGAACTCAAGGGCGGAGCGATGAAGCTGGGGCAGGCGCTCAGCGTGATGGAAGCCGCCATCCCGGCAGAATTCGCCGAACCCTATCGAGAATCGCTCAACAAGCTGCAAGCCGAGGCGCCACCGCTGCCGGCCAAAGAAGTTCACCGCATGTTGGACCGGCAACTCGGCACCAAGTGGCGAGAGCGGTTCAGCTCGTTCGACGACGAGCCGACGGCCTCGGCCAGCATCGGGCAGGTACACCGCGCTGTGTGGGCAGACGGACGCCCGGTGGCAGTCAAGGTGCAGTATCCCGGCGCGGACGAGGCGCTACGAGCAGACCTCAAGACCCTGGGCCGCTTCGCCGGCCTGTTCGGGTCGGTGATGCCCGGAGTCGACGTGCGCCCGGTGATCGACGAGTTCACCGAGCGCACCGAAGAAGAACTCGACTATCGCATCGAGGCGAACAACCAGCGCCGGTTCGCCAAGGTTTTCGACGGTGATCCTCAGTTCGCGATCCCGCACATCGTGGCGAGTGCACCCAAGGTCGTGGTGAGCGAGTGGATGACGGGGACACCGCTCAAGGACGTCATCGCGTCCGGCACACCGGAGCAGCGCAACGTGGCGGGCGCACTGCTGGCCGAGTTTCATTTCGCCTCACCGGCGCGAGTCGGCCTTCTTCATTGCGACCCACACCCCGGAAATTTCATGCTGATGGACGACGGGCGGCTCGGCGTCATCGATTTCGGTGCTGCTGCCCCCTTCCCCGACGGACTCCCCCCCGTCCTGGGCACAATGGTGCGCCTCGCCGTCCGTGAGGAGTTCGACGAACTGACCGAACTCCTCCACGATCACGGATTCGTCCTGCCCGGACGAACGGTGACGGACCAGGAAATCGCCGACTACCTGCGCCCGTTCACCGACCCGATCCACACGGAGTCGTTCCACTTCACGAGGGCGTGGCTACAGCGCGTGGCCGGGATGGCCACGGACATGAACGGTCAGCAGTTCAAGACCGCGCGGGCCCTGAATCTGCCCGCCGAGTATCTGATGATCTTCCGGGTCCTGCTGGGATCCGTCGGGATCTGCGCCCAACTCGACGCCTACGCGCCGTACATGGGCATCCTCACGTGGTGGTTGCCCGGTTTCGCCGACCCGGAGGCGGATTCGATCACCCCCTGACCTGCGCGTAGGCGACCGCCTACGCGCAGGTCACCTCATGCACACGCGAGGGCTGCCGATTTACGTGGCCGGCCCCGTGGCCGCTTGCGCGCGATCACGGCACCCTGATCGAGGATCTCGCCACCCCACACTCCCCACGGCTCGGCGCGGTCGAGCGCTGCGTCGAGGCACCTGGATCTGATCGGGCAGCCTGCACACAGCGCTTTCGCCTGCTCCAATTCGGCCGGTGATTCGGCGAACCACAGGTCCGGGTCGTTGCCACGGCACGGCAGTTCGTCACGAACCACTGCCACCGGCACCCGTCCGCTGGTAGTGGATGTAGGTTCTGTCAGCCCTCGGCACGTCATGGTAGACATGTCGACCTCCCTCGGCTCTCGTTCGACTTGTGGTCTGGTCTGGTTTCGATCTGTGCGAACCAGGGCCGGTGTCTCGAGAGTGAGCTCGAACAACAATGGCCACGGTCCGCGAGGTGCGGTGTCCGTGGCCAAATGTGACGGTGAGAATGGATCTACCGGGCAAAACCTCGGCAATTCAGGGCCACGGACTCGTCTGCTGCAGCGGGGCGTCGGCGGGCAACCATCCACGCTCCTGCGGCTGCTGCATGCTTGGCAGCGGCGAGGCTCGTGAGGGCGGTAGCAGCAGCGAGCGACGTCGTCTGCGCGGTGAACTTGGTCATTTCGAGCTACCTCCCTTCCAATTGGTCCGACATTGCGACAGCACCCGAGTTTCCCCGTGGCGATGAGAACAACAGTAGGCAATGCGTCAAATCTGCACAACCTATTTTCTACCTGCGTGTTTACCGAAGACCGACCTACGCGTTCACCGAAGATCAACCCACGCGTCTACCGAGAGTCAACTCGGCGTCTCGCCGCGGACGACGGCTAACACGTCTGCCCCGTACTGCTCGAGTTTCTTGGCACCGATGCCAGGAATCGCCACGAGACCGCGGTCGTCACGTGGGCGTTGCTCTGCGATCGCGGTGAGCGTGTTGTCACTGAATACGACGTACGCAGGGACTTTGAGCGCACGTGAGGTGTCCCGACGCCACGACTTGAGCGATTCGAGGAGCTCAACGTCGATGTCGGACGGGCAGGATTCGCAGCGAGCCAGCATGGTCGCCGTGGTGCCTATCAGCTGCTTGCCACACACCCGGCATCGTGGGCGCTTCTTGGTCGTGGCCGGCGGTGCAGCAATTCTCGACGCCGGCGAACTATCCGGAATCAACCCGTGCAAGAACCTCGAACGACGCCGCGACTTGCGGCCACCCTCGTTTCGGGCAAGCGCCCAGGACAGCTGTAGGTGTTCGCGAGCACGAGTCACACCGACGTACAGCAGCCTGCGTTCCTCTTCGATCCCAGGCTCGTCAGGGGTGTCACCGAGGACATGCTGGATCGGGAGCGTGCCGTCGACGAGTCCGACGAGGAACACCGCATCCCACTCGAGTCCCTTCGCCGCGTGCAATGACGCCAGTGTCACACCCTGCACCACCGGTGGGTGGCGCGCCTCCGCTCGCGCAGCCAGTTCGCGCAGCAATCCGTCCAGGGTCAGGTCCGGGTCGGTTGCCAGCTGCTCTTCGGTCAGGGACACCAGCGCGGTGAGTGACGCCCACCGTTCGCGCGCCTGAGCGCCGGCCGGCTCGGAATCGGTCAAGCCCAACGGAACGAGAACGGCACGGACCAGCGTGAGCAGGTCCGCATCTGTGGGCAGATCGTCGCGCCCGGCGGCTTGCCGCAGGGCAGCCACCGCCTGACGCACCTCCGGGCGAGTGAAGAATCCCTCACCACCGCGAATCTGATAGGGAATGCCAAGGCTCGTCAGCGCCTGCTCATGCGCCTCGGACTGTGCATTGATCCGGTACAGGATCGCGATCTCCGCTGCGGGTGTGCCCGCCGCGATCAAACGCTCGACGCCACGTGCAACTGCAGCGGCCTCCGTCGGCTCGTCGTCGAACTCGGCGAACCGCGGTTCCGGGCCTGGCTTGCGCTGGCCGACCAACTGAAGACGGGTGCCGGCGATCCGGCCACGGGCCGCGCCGATCACCCGGTTGGCCAACGACACCACCTCGGGTGTGGACCTGTAGTCACGCTCGAGCCGGACCACGGTGGCGTCCGGAAAGCGGCGAGAGAAATCGAGAAGGTACCTGGGAGTGGCGCCGGTGAACGAGTAGATGGTCTGGTTCGCATCACCCACCACGGTCAGATCGTCTCGCTCCCCCAACCATGCATCGAGAACGCGCTGCTGAAGCGGGGTGACGTCCTGGTATTCGTCGACGACGAAGCACCGATACCGGTCACGGAATTCTTCCGCGACGGCCGAATGTTCCTCCAGCGCAGCAGCCGTGTGGAGGAGAAGGTCGTCGAAATCGAGCAGCATGCCTTCGCGGCCCCGCATCTTCAACTCTTCGTATGCCTCGTAGACTGCGGCAACCTTCTCGGCGTCGAACGGCGGCTCGCGGTGCAGTCGGGCCGCCATCTGCGGGTAGTTCTCCGGCGCGACCAACGATGCCTTGCACCATTCGATCTCACTGGCGAGATCACGCACATTATCGGTTCCGTTCGGCAGGCCCACCCGCCCGGCAGCCGCGCTCACGGCCGCGAACTTCCGATCCAGCAACTGCCATTGTGTATCGCCGACCACCTGTGGCCAGAAGTAGCGAAGCTGGCGCAACGCGGCCGCGTGGAAGGTTCGGGCCTGAATCTGCGGCCCGCCGTCTCCGACACCGAGGCCGCGCAGACGCGACCGCATCTCACCTGCCGCCCGAGCCGTGAACGTGACGGCAAGCACCTGTCCGGCAGCAACGTGTCCTGATTCGACGAGATGCGCGATCCGGCGCGTGATGGTGCGAGTCTTGCCGGTACCGGCTCCTGCCAGCACACATACCGGCCCCCTCGGTGCGAGAACGGCGGCGGACTGTTCCGGATCGAGGCCTGACATGCGCTCCATCATGGCAGCCCTGGCCGACAGGTCTCACGACCGATGGGGAACACAACCGGCGACTGTGGTGTTATATCGGCCGTGAGTGCACATTCGGATACCGAAACCATGACCATCTACTCCACCACTTGGTGCGGGTACTGCCGGCGCCTGAAGACTCAACTCGACGAGGCGGGCATCGGTTACACGGAGATCGACATCGAGCAGGACCCCGCGTCCGCCGACTTCGTGAGCAGTGTCAACAACGGTAACCACGTCGTTCCCACCGTGAAGTTCTCCGACGGCAGCACTGCCACCAACCCGAGCCTCGCCGACGTCAAGAAGGCGCTCGGCGTCTAAGCCGCCGCCCACGACTCGAGGATGCCGCGGGCGATCGAGATCGACCCCGGCAACAAGAGGTGTGTGTCCGATGCGGACGTCCAGTCACCCTGCTCGAGGGCGGCACGCACCTCGGCCTTCGTGTACCAATGCGCCTCGGCGATCTCGCCGTCCGCGAACTCGAGCGGCGCGTCTGGGTCCGCGACGGCACTGAAGCCGATCATCACCGAGCGAGGGAACGGCCAGGGCTGGCTCCCCAGATAGGCGACGCCACGAACATCCAGGCCGACCTCTTCCTTTATCTCGCGGATCACGCACGTCTCGAGGCTTTCTCCCGCCTCGACGAAACCGGCGAGTATCGAGAAACGCCGTGGTGGCCAGGTGGGTTGCCGTGCCAGAAGGACCCGGTCATCACCGTCGTGGACGAGGCAGATCACGGCGGGGTCCGTCCGTGGAAATTCCTCGTGTCCGGTCGCTGTCGAAATGCGGGACCAGCCTGCCATGGCCGGTTCGCTCGCAGATCCGTCGAGCGCACTGAAACGGGCGCTGTCATGCCAATTCAGCATGGCGATCGCCCCGGTGACCAAGCCCGCGTCGTTGTCGTCCAGTTCGCTGCCGAGCAGGCGTAGATCGGCGAGGTCACCGGTGAGCTCCGGGGCACGGATCGCCCACACGTGATGGTCGTCGCGGACGCCGAGAAACACCGCGCCCGGCACCGGTTCGGTGGCGAACTCCGCGGCATCCCGCAGGACCAAGGAGGTGCCCTCGACCCGCATACGTCCGCGCGGGTCGATCTCGATCACCGTCGCTTCCGGCCACCCGGCCCGCAAAGCCGCCGCGTCCGAACGCAACTCCTCTGCGCGGCCCACCGACGTGCGAGACAACAACGGCATTTCGATCAGCTGGAATGCAGACACTCCCCGACCCTACTGTCGTCCGCGCTCAGTTGCTGACGCGGCGGATGTACAGCAACCTGTCGTCGGCTTCGACGGCGTCGACTTCCGGCGAACCCACGCGCACCAGCCTTCCGTCACGCACCACACCCAGGACGATGTCGGAAAGGTGGCGTGGCGAGCCGCCCACCTCGTCGTGCTCGACTGCACGTTCGGCGATGGCGAAGCCTGCCTCGGGAGTGAGTAGATCCTCGACCATTTCCACGACCGTCGGAGTGGTGGTGGCGATACCGAGCAACCGGCCCGCCGTCTCCGAGGACACCACCACCGAGTCGGCACCCGACTGCCGCAAGAGATGGGAGTTGTCGGCCTCACGAATAGCTGCAGCGATCTTCGCTTTGGGTGCGATTTCTCGTGCGGTCAGTGTCACCAATACAGCGGTGTCGTCCCGGTTGGCCGCCACGATGATCGAAGCCGCATTCTGCGCACCGGCCAACCGCAACACATCCGATTTCGTCGCGGAACCCTGCACCGTGACGAGCCCCTTCGTGGCAGCCGCCTCGAGAGCCGCGCTGTCGGTATCGACCACCACGATCTCGGAAGCCGGAATGTTGTCACCGAGCATCGCGTCGATCGCCGTCCTCCCCTTCGTGCCGTACCCGACGACGACGGTGTGATTACGCACCTGCTGCCTCCAACGCTGGATTTTGAATGCCTGACGTGAACTCTCGGTCAATGCAGCCAGGGTCGTACCGACCAGGACGATGAGGAAGAACACCCGAAGCGGCGTGATGAACAGGACGTTGATCAGTCGCGCTGACGGCTCGACCGGCGTGATGTCACCGTAGCCGGTGGTCGACAGCGACACCGTTGCGTAATAGACGCAATCGAGGAACGACAACCCGTCGCCCTGGATATCGCGGTACCCGTCGCGGTCGATGTAGACGATGAACACCGCCAACACCAAGGCTCCGAGGGCAATCCCCACACGGCGATAGATTGCCCGCGCCGGACTCTTCTGCAGTTGCGGAATTTTGAGCACACCGACCAGCGCGAAATCCGGCTGGTCGGTCAGCGCTTCCGACCTGGTCAATCTCGCCCGCAGCCTGCCGGCCATACACTCGTCTCCACGTCCGTCACAGGTCTTCACCACACGGTGAAACACGTCGGCAGGAAGCCTAACGCCGATTCGGGCCCCTGGGCGACATTCGCGTGCCACTGCCCGTGCCACACTGGACCGCATGCGTAACGCCGACGAAAGTCACCGCCCCAGCCAAGCTGCCGCATACCGGTTGTCCGCTCTCCTGATCGGTGCCGGGATCCTGCATTTTGCGTCGCCGAAGTTCTTCGACGCCACGGTGCCGCCCCGGCTTCCCGGCGATGCACGAACCTACACGTACGTTTCGGGCGCTGCCGAGCTCGCCATCGGAAGCGCGCTCGCCGTCCCCCGAACCCGACGGCTCGGCGCAGGGCTTGCCGCCGCGCTTTTCGTTGCTGTGTTCCCCGCGAACATCCAGATGGCGGCCGACTGGTGGCGCAGCGACAAGACGACACAGGCACAGAAGATCGGGGCGATCGTGCGTCTGCCCCTTCAGATCCCGTTGGTCACACAGGCTCTGACAGCTCGTCGCCGTGCTCGGTAGGCGGCTCACCGCCGCCTGCCGTCCTGATGAGCGCGGCGAGCGCGGCCTCGTCGGGTAGATCGTCGGGTGCGATGGTGCGCCCGGACCGTATGTAATGGAACGCGGCACGCACCGACTCCAACGGCGCGTCCATGAGTTCCGCCCATGCAAGGCGGTAGGCGGCGAGCTGCATGACGACGGAGTCTTCCTTGTCTGCGGCGGGTTCCGCACCGGTCTTCCAGTCGATGACCGTCCAGCCCCCGTCCGGGTCGCCGAACACCGCGTCGATCCGGCCGCGCAGCACCGTGCCCGCCACGGAGGTCTCGAACGGAACCTCCACCTCGACGGGACTGCGATTCGCCCACGACGACCGCAGAAAAGCGTCCTGTAGTAGCTCGAGATCCGATTCCGGCCCTTCGACGGTGTCCGCCGCTCCGGGCAGTTCATCCAGATCGAGCAATCGGGTGGCGCCGAAGCGGCGCTCCACCCAGGCGTGGAAAGCGGTGCCCCGTCGGGCCAGTGGGTTGGGCGGGTACGGCAGTGGCCTACGCAAACGGGACGCCAGCGCATCAGGGTCCGATTTCAGCTCGACCAGCTGACTGACCGACAATTGTGCGGGCAGCACCACCTCGGCCCGAGCCTGTGCCCGGGCTTCTCGTTCGGCGAGGAGTGCATCGACGTCGGCGGCCCACCCTTCCGGGTCGTCCTCTGCGGCGATGTCCGTGGCTGGGGATGTGCGCATGGCCTCGCGCACCAGCGCTGCGCCTTCCTCGACCCAGGCCCTCCTGTGGCCCAGCGGATCTCGGGGCCACTGCGCGGCCTTGGGTGTCGAGGTCAGCGGGTTCTCGTCGTCTTCCGGCGTCGGTGCCCACTCCTCGACGACGCCGATCGGACCGTTCTCGCCCTTCTCCAGCCCATCGCGCAGTTCGACGAGAAAGCCGGACGGTCCCTTCGGTTCACTGCCCGTCTCTGCCCAGTGATGCCCGGATGCGAGCAGCACACGCTCGGTTCGGGTGAGCGCCACGTAGAACAACCGGCGGTCCTCGTCGAGTCTGCGATCGGCGAGCGCACACTTGTGTGTCTTGATGGCGTTCTCGAGATCCTTTCTGTCGTAGACGTTCTCGAGGTCGAGAACCGGCACGCCGTCCATGTCATCCCCCGGATGCGACCGGTCGCCACGCAACGACGGCGGTAACTCCCCCAAAGCTCCCAACCACGAACCGGACGCGGTAGTGGACGGAAAGACTCCCGCAGTGAGGTGCGGAACCGCCACCACCTCCCACTCGAGCCCTTTCGCCGAATGAACGGTCAGCACCTGCACCCGGTCCGGATCCACATCGACCTCTCCAGGAGCCAAACCCCTCTCCACCGTTTCGGCCGCGGCGAGGAAGGACAGCAGACCTGCCACCGACGACGAACTTCGTCCGGAGTATCCGGCAACCACGTCGGCGAAGGCGTCCAAGTGCTCGCGGCCTGCCTCGCCCGCGACACCTTCTCGTAGGCGTGCCTGTGCTTCGATCCCGATACCCAGCACACGTTCGATGTCGGCGACCAACTCGGTGAGCGGTTGGCCGATCCGCTCACGCAGCGATGCGAGTTCCTTGGCCACGGCAGTGATTCGACGGAACCCGTCCGCCGAATACTGCTCCTGCGGTCCCGGATCGGCAAGTGCATCGATCAGTCCGGCCTGTTCTGCCAGTTCGCCGGGTAGCGACTCGGCCACGGCAGCTTCGAGGGCCGCGGTGTCGCGGACGGAGCCGGTCGTTCCATAGCCGGCGCCGATCGCCAGTTTCGACGCGCGTGCGGACAGTGCCGCGAGATCCTGGGCACCGATCTGCCAGCGAGCACCGGTCAAGATACGGACCGCCGCGCTGCCCGCCATCGGATCGGCGACCATGCGCAACATCGCGATCACGTCGGCGACCTCGGGGGTATGCAGCAATCCTCCGAGACCCACCACCTCGACGGGAAGGCCACGACTGCGCAGAACCTCCGCGATCGGCGCCGCATCTGCGTTTCGGCGAATGAGCACCGCGGCGGTGGGCGGCTTGTCGCCTGCGGATCGCGCGGCCTCGAACTGCTCGGAGATCTTGTCGGCCACCCATTCCCGCTCGCCGACGACATCCGCGGTCAATGCGAGGCGAACGTCTCCCGCCACCGCATCCGGTCGTGCCCGCAGAGTGCTGACCGGCACGCCACTCCCACGCAGCGACGAGGACGAGACATTCGCAAGTTCCAGTGTCTCCGGCGGATTCCGCCAACTCGTGAGCAGTTCCAACGTCGGCGCGGGCGATCCGTCCGGCAGCGGAAAATCGGTCGCGAATCGTGGCAGGTTGGCGGCGGACGCCCCGCGCCAACCATAGATCGATTGCATCGGGTCACCGACTGCGGTGAGAGCGAGGCGTCCGTCGCGGCCTCCACCGAACAACGACGACAACAGCACTCGCTGCGAGTGCCCGGTGTCCTGATACTCGTCCAGCAAGACCACCCGAAAGCGCCTGCGTTCCGCCTCGCCCACCTCGGGATGCTCCGCAGCGAGCCGTGCGGCCAGCGACATCTGGCTACCGAAGTCGAGGGCCCCCTCCTTACGCAACGTCTGCGCCAGACCCTCGACGAGAGGAAGCAAGGCGACACGGGAATGCTGGACGTCGAGGATGTCGAGCAGGACCTTCCCCGGTCCGCCGCGCTGGCCGGGCCCCGCCGGGAGAGCGTGAACCAACTTGTCCAGATCCGTGTGCGCCTCACGCAGCTGTTCGGGGTCCACGAGATGTTCGGCAAGCTGACCCGACAGGGCGAGAACCGCTTCCGTCAACGATGCGGGGCTGCGTTCGGTGTCGAGGTCACCGTCCCATGCGCTGACGACACGGTGCGCGAGCTGCCACAGCTCCGTTTCGAACAGCAACGTCGACGAGGGTTCGATCGGCAACAGCAACCCGTGCTCACTCAACAACCGACCGGCGTAGGCGTGATAGGTGCTGATCTCGGGTTCACCCGAGACGATCTTCGACCGCACTTCGCCGGACGGATCGACCTTACGAAGTAGATCCGACCCAGCCAAGCGGGCGAGCCTCTGGCGGATACGAGAGGTGAGCTGCTGTGCCGCCTTACGTGTGAACGTGAGCCCCAGAACAGCTTCCGGTTCCACCAGACCGTTCGCCACCATCCACACGACGCGGGCAGCCATGGTTTCGGTTTTTCCGGCGCCCGCTCCGGCGACCACGAGGGTCGGCCCGACCGGAGCTGCGATGACCGCCGCCTGTTCCGGGGTCGGCGGGAATTGGCCCAGCCCCCGGGCCAATTCATCGGGAGTCACGCGAACTCTGTTCATTCGCCCGTCACCTGTCTGCCCTCGTCGTGGGCGGGGCAGCTCGATCGAACCGGGCAGTGTCGGCATCCGTCGTTCACTCGGGCGAGGAACTGCGGCCCCCGGGTTGCCGCTGCCGCAGCGTGGACGACGTCGGTCCACGCGGCGAGACTCTCTTCGGTCAGAGCCGATTGGACTCGTTGCGCAGCACCGTCTTTCTTGTGCGACTTGGCCACGAAAACCAGACGCGCACCACCTGGTTCGGACGGGGGCTCACCGTCGATCGCACCCATCGCCGCCGCCACCTGGTACGCAGCCAATTGGGCGTGCTGCTCGGCCGCCTCCTTGGTGACCGGGTTGCGTGCCGTTTTGACGTCGACGATCACGGGCCGTCCGTCCGGATCTCGTTCGAGCCGGTCGATTCGGCCCCGCAGACGCACGGCGGGCTCACCTTCTGCGCGAGGTTCGAGAATCGCGTCCACCCCGACTTCCACGCCCACCTCGGTCAGTTCACCGCGTGTGCGGGCAAGCCAGTCGGAGAAAGTGGTCAGCATCGCACGTGTGCGGTCCAACTCCCTGCGCGAATACCACTGCGATCCCAGATCGATGGCACCCCAAGCATTCTCGAGCGCAGCCTCGACCTGATCGGCAGGAATGCGGCCGGCCAGCGCCTGCACCAAGGTGTGCACGAGGGTCCCGGAGACCGCATGGGTGTTGTCACCGTCCGTGCCCCCGTGCCGTTCGAAAAGCCACCGCAAAGGACAGGTTTCGAGGAGTTCGACGCTCGAGGGTGACAGCGGCACCGGGCCGTCCGACGCATTCCACAACGGGGTGACCGAACTCGGTTCCGCGGTGCCATACCACTGGCCCGGATCGGCGCCGCGCACCCCGGCCTTCGCCAGGCGGGCCAGCGCCGCCGCGGCACGGCGACGGCGCTGCGGATCGTGCTCCCCGATCGTCGGATCGCAGACGACACTGCGCAGCTCGGCCACGAGCGTCGGCAACGCAAGCACCCTGCCCGCATCGGGTTGCACCGCCGGAGATTCACTGCCTGGATCATCACTTGTATCGGCCGCCACCAATTCGTCGACGAAACGGGACGGCACCAACTCGTCGCCGCCTGCCGACTCGACCGCAGTCACCAACAGGACCTTCCTGGCCCTGCTGCACGCAACCAGAAACAGACGACGTTCCTCGGCCAACAACGGCGCGCTGCGAGACAGGTGATCCGGTTCATTGCCGTCCGTAACCCCACCCACCAGATCGATCAACGAATCGGTTCCGAGAAGGGAGCCACGGGCCCGTAGACTCGGCCACAGCCCTTCCTGCACACCGGCGACCGCAACCACGTCCCATTCGCGGCCCGCGGCGGAGTGCGCGCTGAGGACGGTGACCGCATCGGGAGGGACCGGCGTGTGGCGTGATGTGCTGGGGATCTCCTGACTGGTGAGGTAGTCGACAAACCCGGCGATCTGGGCCCGTGGGAGACGGTCGACGTACCCTGCCGCAGCATCGAACAACGCAACGACGGCATCGAGGTCGCGGTCGGCCTGAGCGCCGACCGGACCACCCCGGGCCGACGCTGCTGCCCAGACCTTCTCGAGTCCTGTGGCCTGCCACGCCGCCCACAGGACTTCTTCCACCCCGCGACCACGATCCAGTGCAGCGCCGGCTTTCCTCAGCACCGCCATGGTGCGCCGCAACGATTCGGCCTCCACGTCGGTGAGGCGCTTCAGCAGTGGATCGCTACCGCCGATCTCACCGATCAGCACGAGCCGCAGCAGTTGCGCCGACTCACGCTCACCCCCTGTAGTCAGTTCGCTGCGGCGCAGGCCACGCCGCAACCGGCGTAACGCCACCGGCTCCACACCTCCGACCGGCGACGACAACAGCGCGATGGCGTCCTCCCCCGTGAACGCATCGCTCGACAAGGCCCGAAGAGCGAGCAGGAGTCCGGTCACGCCGTGCTGGCGAGCCAACGGCAGTTCGGATGCTGCTGTGGTGACGGGCACCCCGAACGACAGCAGCGCCCGTCGCAGCGGCGCCAAGGTCCGCGGTACGGAGCGGACGACGACGGCCATCTCGGACCATTCAATGCCGTCGAGCAGGTGCGCACGACGAAGGGTGTCGGCGATGAGTGCCGCCTCCTTCGCCGGACTGGCGAGGACGTGAACTCGGGCACGGCCACCGGTATCCGCAGGCATCCATCCGCGATGCGGGAGGTGCCCTGGAAGGCGGCTTGCGCTGCGGGCCGCCACGGACGCCACCTCGGCCGGGCTCCGAAAGTTGGTGGGCAGTAGCACCTGACGGTGGGAGTTCTTGTCGGCCAGTTCGAGCAGGAAGGTGGAGTCCGCCCCGCGGAACCCATAGATCGACTGGTCCGGATCGCCGGTGATCACGGTGGTGCGTGTGCCCGTCCCGATCAGCCGCACGAGTTCCGCGGCCTGCGGATCGAGGTGCTGCGCGTCGTCGACGAAGAGGTGCCGCACGCGCGTGCGTTCGCTCTGCAGAAGTTCCGGGTCGGTGGCGAATGCCATCAGCGCCGCGCTGATCAGTTCTGCCGCGTCCAGGGCAGGCGCGGTGGCCTCCGGCGCCTCCATGCCGACCGAAGCCCGGAGCAGCATGCCGTGCTCGTAGCGCGCCGCGAACCGGCCCACGGCCACCCATTCGGGCCGGCGGCGCTTGTTACCGAGTTCGATGAGGTCTTCGGGTCCGAGCCCGCGCTCGTTGGCGCGCATCATCAGATCGCGTACCTCGGTGGCGAACCCGTTCATGCCGAGGGCGGGGCGCAGCCGCTCGGGCCACATCTGCCCGCCGTCATCGATATCGCCGCGGAGCATCTCGCGCAGCATGGCATCGTGTTCTGCACCGGTGATGAGCCGCGGCGGAGGATTGCCGTGTGCTGCCGCCTGGAGGCGCAGCACGGCGAAGGCGTACGAGTGCACGGTCCGCACCAGCGGTTCGCGAGTGGCCCGCGCAGCCGGGGCGGCCAACTCGGTGCCGTCGCCCCGGAGCAGGCCGGCGGTGATCTCTTCTCGCACGCGAGTGGCAGCACGGCGTGACTGGGTGAGGACCAGAACCGACTCCGGGTTCTCGCCCGCCACGATGCGGTGCACGGCGCTGTCGACCAACAGGGAGGTCTTGCCCGTCCCCGGTCCACCGAGCACCTGCCACGGGTTCCACCCTTTGACGGGCGGTGGTGAGTCGAACACGCGGGCGACACTCGCATCCCAGGTGCGGGGCGCGGCGACCGCGGCAGATCGCCGCACCAGCCTGGCGCGACGACGCGCCTGCGCGGTGCGATGTGCCGTCTCGGTCATGAGTGGTATTTCACCAGAGAGGTGCGACAGGCCGGCAGCCGGAATGCACGGCCTACAGTTGGACGCCGTGGCCGCATTGCATACGTACCTGTACGGACCGGAAGACGGACCGGAGATCCTCGCGTTGCACGGGGTGACCGGGCACGGACGCCGATGGGAAACCCTCGCCCGCGATCATGTTCCGGAGGCGAGGTGGATCGCTCCCGACCTGCTGGGACACGGCCGCTCGAGCTGGTCCGCACCCTGGAACATCGAGGCCCACGTCGCCGCGATCGTCGACACTCTGGAAGCTCACGCCCACGGCCCGGTGCTGGTGGTCGGCCACTCGTTCGGTGGCGCCCTCGCCCTGCACCTCGCGAACACTGCCCCGCACCTCGTCCGCGGGTTGGTACTGCTGGATCCGGCGATCGGACTCGACGGCGCGCTGATGAGCAAGATCGCCGAATTCACCATCGAATCGCCCGACTACACCGACGCAGCCGAAGCCCGCGCGGAGAAGGCCGGTGAAGCGTGGAGCGACGTTCCACCCGAGGCCCTGGACGCGGAGATCGAGGAGCACCTCGTCGCACTCGAGAACGGTCGCGTCAACTGGCGCATGTCCGTCCCCGCCGTCGTTGCGGTGTGGGGTGAACTTGCGCGTGAACCGGTCCTGCCGCGCCCCGATGTGCCGACCGTCCTGGCTCCGGCGAAGAAGGTGCAGCCGCCGTACACCACCGCCGAGTTCCGGGCCGCCCTGAGCGAGAGGCTCGGCGAGAACCTGACGACCGTGGACATCGACTCCCACCACATGGTGCCGCAAGCCCGTCCGAAAGAGGTCGGCGAGCTCGTGCGCACTCTGCTCTGATGGTGGCCACCACGGACGAGCAGATCGAACGGGTTCGCGCGCTTGTGGCATCGATACCGCCGGGCTCCGTCGCGACTTACGGAGACATCGCCACGGCCGCCGGTCTCTCGAGCCCCCGCACGGTCGGCTGGATCATGCGCACGGACGCGGCCGACCTGCCGTGGCACCGGGTGATCGGCGCGTCCGGTCGTCCGGCCCCACATCTCGCGCATCGGCAACTCGCGAAGCTCGAACTCGAGGGTGTCCCGATCCATGACGGGCGCGTCGACATCGCGGCGGCACGGGTCTCCTTCTGACCCCAGCTTTTGTGCATTCGGGCACGCGGTGCGGCAGCATTGGTGCATGACCTTCTCGGGTGTTCTACACGCCATCGTCCTGGCAGGCGGAAAGGCCAGTCGTATGGGCGGAGTGGACAAACCCGCGCTCGTGGTCGGCGGACGCCGCATGCTCGACACTGCGCTGGATGCGGTGGCCGGTTGTGAACGCACCGTCGTTGTCGGGCCCCGCCGCGATGATCTGCCCCCACACATCGTTCAGGTCCAGGAATCACCTGCCGGGGCCGGCCCAGTGGCCGCCGTCGCTGCCGGCTTCGCCGCACTCGGCCCAAGTCCCGACGACGTGATCGTGGTGATCGCGTCCGATCTGCCGTTCGTTCGGGCCGAGACAGTGGGGTCCTTGGTGGACAGATGTTCGGGCGGTGCTGCCTTCGCAGTGGACGCCAACTATCATGTGCAGTTCTTGTTCTCGGCCTGGTCCTCGTCTGTGTTGGGTGCGCAATTGAACGCACTCGATTCCCACGCGAACCAGCCGATGAAGTTCCTTGTGCCCGAGCACTACGCCCGGGTACCCGTCACGGACGGCACCGACTGCGACACCCGATCGGACCTCGAAGAGGCGCGCGCCGCCAGTCGACACGTGTCCAACCGCTTGAATCTCGGCGGGGCACGTCAGGCGATACTCGACGGACTGACGCCGCTGACACCTGTCCGGCTACCACTCGCCGAAGCGTACGGCGGAGCCTTGGCCGAACCACTCATCGCCGCGGAAGCCTGCCCGCGCCAGGATGTTTCCGCGATGGACGGTTATGCGGTCTCGGGCACCGGCCCGTGGCAGCTCCGCAACGAAATCCGTTACGCAGGAAGCTCGGACGTACTCGAACTCGAGGACGGCGAGGCAGTCCGCATTGCCACGGGTGCACACCTCCCCCGCGGGGCGAGCACGGTGATTCGCGACGAGCATGTCCTGGTCGAAGGCGGCGTCGTCCAGTGCGCGGAGAATACTCCTGTTCGGGACGACGCACGCCGCCGCGGTGAGGATTGGCATCCCGGACACACCCTCGCCCCCGCCGGTTCGACGGTCGAGCCCGCTGTCGTGTCAGCGGCAGCATCGGCGGAAGTCACCACCGCACTGGTCCGCGGGCCCGTTCGCGCTCATGTGGTGGTCACCGGCGACGAGATTCGACGTGATGGTCCGCTGCAGGACGGTCAGACTCGCGACTCCCTGAGCCCGATCCTTCCAGCACTGTTGTCCCACTGCGGAGTTCACACGACCTCGAGTGCCCACCTGCGGGACACACCGGAGGGGTTCGACCAGGTGCTGAGCGCCATCACTGACACCGACGTGATCGTGATCGTCGGCGCAACGGGTGGGGGTGCGGCCGACAACCTCCGGCTTGCTCTCGACCGTGCGGGTGCGCGTGTGCTCGTGGGAAGGGTCGCGGTCCGCCCGGGTGGTTCACAGGTCACCGCAACCCTTCCGGACGGCCGTGTGGTGCTGGGCCTTCCGGGCAACCCATACGCGGCGGTGGTGACGCTACTTGCGATGCTGCCCACCGTCGTGGGCGCTTTGGTGGGTGCAGCGCCGCGGGCCGCGGTCATGGGCACCGTCGTGAATGCGGACGAGGTGCGCGCAGATGTGACGCGAATCTTGCCCGCCACCCGGCTTCCGGACGGACGCTGGCGCGTGGAGCCATCAGTACGGACCGCGCACCTCGCCGGGCTCGTCGGGCATGATGCCCTGGCGATCGTGCACCCGGAGGACGCCGACCTCCCGACTGAGCTGATACCACTTCCGACTGCTCATGGGTAGTCGGTCTCGTCGGCGAACCGGCGGTTCCGTTGCCATCTCGGTTGATCCGCATACGCGACAATATGCCGATGATGGGAACCAACAGCGAACTTACCGACGCAGTCAGTCAGTTTGTAGAGATGTTGCCGCAGACTCCGGAACTCGCCAAACGAGCCGAGGAGGTGTTGCGCCTGATTCAAGCTGAGGTCGACGAAACGGACAGAGAAGTCCAGCGACTGAGGAGTGATCCGAACCTTCCGGAAGAAGCCCGTATGGCAATGGCAAACAGACGTGGAGCCTGGAGCGCCCTCACGGCGGAGAGATCCAGATGGAGGACGGTTGTCGCGCGAGTTGCAAACAAACCGGAACGGGGCATCGACCCAGACGGATACGCCTACGTGCAGCACGATCGGGAATGACTCGACAATCCCGGAATGCGTTGGTTCCTCCACGCAGGACGCCGGTGCGTATCACGTCCTCGCGTAACGACTCAGCGCGCAGAGACCAGAGATTCGGCGGCACACGCGAAACGCTGCTCGAGCAGGCCCACGATCGCAGAGTCGACGCCCAGGGGCTGGGCGACACCGTCCGCACCGGATTCGGCGAGTCGGGCGTGAAACAGCCCGTGGGCCAACAGGTACGAGGCCACGAACACACGCTTCGCGCCTTGCGTACGCAGCCGTGCGACGACGTCGGGCACGCGGGGCTCGCCCGTTGCGACGTAACCGATTTCGACCCGGTCGCGCACGGCTTCCGACAGCATTGCTGCCGCCCGGCGTACGTCACGAAGAGCTCGTTGGTCGGAGGATCCGGCCGCAGCGAGAACCACGGCATCTCCCGGACACCAGCCGGCCTCGGCCAACCGGCGCAACAACACATCGGTCAGCACCGGATCAGGACCAAGCGCCCGCGTCACCGCAATCTGCGAGTGCTCGCTTTCCGCGACCTCGCGGGGAACATCGGTGTGCACGTGGTAGCCGGAGGCCAGGAAGGCGGGCACCACCACTGCGGGCCCGCCCATCTCGCGTAGCACCTCGGCCGGTGCGGGACCGAGTACGTCGACGAAGGCGACGCGTGTGGTTCCCACCCGTGCGGACACCTCGTCCGCGAGGGCCGCAATCATTTCGACACCGCGCGGGTTGCGCGTGCCGTGTGCAACCAGGACCAGTTTGGGGTCGCTCATAGTCGCTCCTCCCCCGTATCTGCGGGATCCAGCGCAAGCCGGTATCCCCTTTTCACCACGGTCTGAACAGCTTTGGGTGCGCCGAGCGATGCACGCAACCGGGCCACCGCGGTCTCGACGGCGTGGGTGTCCCCACCACCACCGGGTAGCACGGACAGCAGTTCGTCACGGGGCACAACGCGTCCCGGACGAGCTCCCAGCGTGCGGATCAACGACATCGCGGCGGGCGGCAATTGCCGGACTTCCCCGTCCACGACGACGCAGCCTCCGCGAATACTCAAGTCGTGTCCGGCTGCCCGGATCTTCTCGGAGCGAAGCGGCAGTTGGTCGATGATGTGCCGCGCCAGCGCACCGAGCCGCGCACGTGAAGGCTGTGTGGTCGGCACGTCGAGCTCGTGCAACGGAGCGGCGGTGACCGGCCCGACACACACGGCGAGCACCCGGGTGCGCAGTGCGTGCAGCATCGGCTCGAGCATTCCGGTTTCCTTGGCACGGGTGAGCATCGACGCGACCGCCGGCGCGCTCGTGAAGCTCACCGCATCGAGCGCACCCAGGGTGACCATCTCGATCATCCGGTCCATGGGGTCCTGGTCGTCGAGCGGTGTCCACCGGTACACGGGGACGGCGATCACATCGGCTCCGGCCTTGCGCAGCGCCTCGCAGAAGTCCGGAATCGGCTCCCACTCGCTGGCGGCGCCGTGCAACTGGACGGCGATGCGAACGCCCTCCACACCCTGCTCCAGCAGGTGGTCGAGCACCTCGGCCGAGGACTCCGACTCCGGTGACCACTCCTCCCGCAGGTCCGCTGCGCGGATGGCGCCCTTCGCCTTCGGCCCGCGTGCCAGCAAGGTCGTCGACGCGAGCGCACTCGTCAACTGCTCGGCCTCACCCCACCCGTCGGCGGCTTCCATCCAGCCGCGGAAGCCGATTCCGGTGGTGGCGACCACGATCTCGGGCGGGTTGTCGATGATCTCGCCAGTGACGCGTTCGAGTTCGGCATCGTCGGCCAGCGGAATGATCCGGATGGCGGGCGCATGCACGACGTTCGCCCCGCGACGCGTCAGCAGCGCGGCGAACTCTTCGGCCCGGCGGGCGGCAGTGATGCCGACCGTGAAGCCACAGAGCGGTGACGGATCGTTCACGAACTCGCGCACCCGGTGAGACTGTGGACCTGAACGACGCCGGCCCACACCCGAACGTCGTACACGGGCAGACTCACGCTCTCGTCATCGAGGCAACGTCCGTCTTCGAGGGAGAAGACCTGCTTGAGCAGGGGTGAGACGACGATGGGTTCGCCGGACCGGTCACCGACCAGACCACGCGACATCACTGCGGCCCGCCCGAACGGGTCGATGTTGCCCACAGCTTTCAATGATCCGTCCTCGAGGAGAAACAGGGCAACCTGCTCGCCGCCGCGCAGCAGCACGGCTACGCCCCTGCCGGGGATGAGGTGGCTCAGTGGGCATGCCGACGTCCACTCGAGTCGCCCCGAGTTGATGCTGGCCTGATCTGCGTCGCGGCCTAGGTGAGTAACGCTCATGACTTCCTCCTTCGCACCGTGGGTGCGGTGTCCATTCATGTCTACGGGCTCGGTGTTTCTCCGGCGTTAAGCCGCGATTACTCCGATGTAGAAGCTGCGAACTTCGGCATTCCCATCAACACCGGCACCTTGCGCTCGCCCGAATCGTCGAACGACACGGTCGGATCCTCCTGGTCCGGTGCGTTGACGAACGACACGAAGCGCGACAGCTTCTCCGGGTCGTCGAGCACACCGGCCCACTCGTCCTTGTACCCATCGACGTGCTTGGCCATCGATTCTTCGAGTTCTTGGCCGATTCCGAGGCTGTCCTCGCAGATCACGGCCTTGAGGTGATCGAGCCCGCCGTCGAGGGATTCCATCCACGGCGCGGTGCGTTCGAGACGGTCGGCCGTGCGCACATAGAACATCAGGTAGCGGTCGATGTAGCGGATCAACGTCTCGTCGTCGAGGCCGCCGGCCAGCAGCTGTGCGTGCTTCGGCGACTGTCCACCGTTACCGCCCACGTAGAGGTTCCAACCGTTCTCGGTCGCGATGACGCCGACGTCCTTGCCGCGTGCCTCGGCGCACTCGCGGGCGCAACCCGACACACCGAACTTGAGCTTGTGCGGGGACCGCAGGCCGCGGTAACGGTTCTCGAGGTTCACGGCCATTCCGACCGAGTCCTGGACGCCGTATCGGCACCAGCTCGATCCGACACAGCTCTTGACCGTGCGCAGCGACTTGCCGTAGGCCTGACCCGATTCCATTCCGGCGTCCACGAGACGCTTCCAGATGGCGGGCAGTTGCTCGACGCGGGCACCGAAGAGGTCGATGCGCTGACCACCGGTGACCTTGGTGTAGAGCCCGAAGTCACGGGCCACTTCACCGATCACGATCAACTGTTCCGGGGTGCATTCACCACCGGGCATCCGCGGAACGACCGAGTAGGTGCCGTTCTTCTGGATGTTCGCCAGGAAGTGGTCGTTGGTGTCCTGCAGGGACGCCTGCTGACGATGCAGGATGTGATCCGAGTCGGTGGACGCGAGGATCGACGCCACGGTCGGCTTGCAGATATCGCAACCCGTTCCCTTGCCGTACTTGGAGATGAGCGCGGAGAAGGTGCGCGTTCCGGTCGCCTGCACGATCTCGAACAGTTCGGCGCGCGACTGCTCGAAGTGCTCGCACAGCGCCTTCGACATGACGACACCGGACGACGCCAGCAGCTGTTTGACCGTCGGGAGGCAGCCACCACAGGTGGTACCGGCGTTGGTGCAGCCTTTGATGGCGGCGAGATCGCAGGCACCGTCGGCGATGGCGCCGCAGATGGTGCCCTTGGTGACGCCGTTGCACGAGCACACCTCCGCTTCGTCCGGAAGCGAACCTGCGCCGGGCTTCTCGCCGGCAGGCGAGATCAGCGACGCCGGATCGCCGGGCAGTTCGCGGCCCACGAGCGGACGCAGCGAGGCATACGCGGAGGCATCGCCCACGAGGATGCCACCGAGCAGCGTCTTGGCGTCGTCGGAGACCACGAGCTTGGCGTACGTGCCCTTGGCGGCGTCGTTGAGCACCACCTCGAGCGCACCCTCGGAGGTGGCCATGGCGTCACCGAAGCTGGCGACGTCGACGCCCATCAGCTTGAGCTTGGTGGACATGTCGGCGCCCGGGAACTCCGCCTCGCCACCGAGCAGACGATCGGCGACGATCTCGGCGGTGGTGTAGCCCGGTGCGACCAAGCCGTAGCACCTGCCCTCGACAGCCGCACACTCGCCGACCGCGTACACGTTCTCGTCCGATGTCCGGCAACCCAGGTCGGTCAGAATGCCACCACGTTCACCGACGTCGAGGCCAGTGTCCCGGGCGAGCTGATCCTGCGGGCGGACGCCGGCGGAGAACACCACCAACGATGCATCGATGGTGGAATCGTCCGACAGCTGCAAGCGAACACCGTTGTCGGTGGCTTCGATCGATTGAGTGCCGACACCGGTGTGCACGGTCAGGCCGAGATCGGTGACCAGGCGTTCGAGCACAGCGCCGCCACCCTCGTCCACCTGGGCGGGCATCAACCGCGAGTTGTACTCCACCACGTGCGGAGTCATGCCGAGCAGTCGCAGCGCGTTCGCCGCTTCCAGACCGAGCAGACCACCACCGATGACCACACCCACAGCGCCCGGTTCGGCGGCCTCTGCCGTAGCCCGGATCCCATCGAGGTCGTCGATGGTGCGGTACACATAGCACTCGGGAAGGTCGTGACCGGGGACCGGCGGCACGAACGGGTAGGAGCCCGTCGCCATGACCAGTGCGTCGTAGGAGACGACATCACCGGAAGCGGTGGTGACCTTGCGGGCCTCGCGGTCGACCGACACAGCCTTGGACCCGATCCGAAGGTCGACCAGACCGTCGCCGTCGTACTCGTTGCCGGCGAGGGCGAGTTCCTTGTGGTCCCACGTGCCGACGTAGGACGAGAGTCCCACGCGGTCGTAGGCGGGCAACGGCTCCTCGCACAGGACCGTGACCGACCAATCGTCGGCCTCGTCTCGTGCTCGCAAGGCCTCGACGAATCGGTGACCGACCATGCCGTGGCCGATGACGACTGCGGATTTGTGGCTCATGCTGCTCCTACTTCCTGTGTTGCGGATGATCGAGTGGTCGGGTCAGACCGCGATCGAAAGTTCTTGTTCGGTTCGGGTTGGTCCTGAGTCGCCGCGGGGCGGGCGGAGAAACACGAACCAGGTGACGGCGATGCAGACGACGTAGAAGGCGAGGAACACCCAGAACGCCATGGTGGCGGATTGTGCCGGACTGTTGTAGGACGCTCGAAGGACCAGGTTGATGCCCACGCCGCCGAGTCCGCCGATAGCGCCGGCGAAGCCGATGAGGGCGCTGGACATGCGCCGCGACCAGGCGGCCTTCTCGCTACGGTCGAGGCCGTCCAATCCTTGCGCCTTCGCCTCGAAAACTGTCGGGATCATCTTGTAGACCGAACCGTTGCCGAGCCCCGAGAGGAGGAACAGTGCGATGAATCCGAGGACCATGGCCACCATCACCGAGCCGGTGGCCGCACCTGCCGAAGCGTCGTCGATGGTTCCGGCCGTCACCAGCACCCCTGCCGCCAACGCCATCGCTACGAACGCGTAGAGGGTGATCACGCCGCCACCGATACGGTCGGCGAGCTTGCCGCCGACCGGGCGAGCCAGGGATCCGAGCAGCGGTCCGATGAAGGCGATCTTGGCTGCATCCAACGCCGCTTCCGCGGGTGTGGCGCCGCCTGCCGAGTAGCTGATCTGCAGGATCTGTGCGAACGCGAAGCTGAATCCGATGAAGGATCCGAATGTCCCCACGTAGAGGAAGCTGATCACCCACGACTGCGGAAATCTCAAAGCATCGACCATCGACCGAAGGTCCGCCTCCTGGCCTGCCAAGTTGTCCATGAACAGCGCGGCACCGACTGCGGCTGCGGCGACCAGGACGAGATAGAGCGAGCACACCATCCACGGGGCGGTGTTGCCGATCGTGGCGATGACGAGGAGACCGACGAGCTGGATCGTCGGGACGCCGATGTTTCCGCCGGCCGCGTTGAGTGCGAGCGCCCAGCCCTTCAGTCGCTGGGGGTAGAAGGCATTGATGTTGGCCATCGACGAGGCGAAGTTCGCGCCACCGACACCGGCAAGGGACGCCACCAGCATGAACGTGGTGTACGAGGCGCCGGGGTTCATCATGAGGTAGAGCGTCGCCAAAGTGGGAACGAACAGGACGAGGGCGCTGAACACCGTCCAGTTGCGTCCGCCGAAACGGGCCGTGGCCACGGTGTAGGGGATTCGTAGGACCGATCCCACCAGCGTGGGCACCGCGACGAGGAAGAATTTGCCGGCCGTGTCGATGCCGTAGACCTCGTAAGGCATGAACAGCACCATCACGGACCAGACCGACCAGACCGAGAGGCCGACATGTTCGGCGATCACGGACCAGATCAGATTCCGCTTCGCGATGCCCTTGCCACCGGCTTCCCAGGCATCGACATCCTCGGCGTCCCAGTTCTCGATCCAGGGACGTTCGATGTAGCGCTTCACCCGGGCCTCCTTCGTCTGTTGAGACCCAAAGGTAGAAACCAGGTGTTGCGTGAGTGCTGCGGCCTATGACCGCGACGTCAATTGATCCTCACAACGCGAACCCCGCCTATGTAAGGTTTACGAAACAGTCGGCGTTTCTACGTTCTACCTGCGGCAATCCAGCTGTCCTCGAGCATCCGAGGCTTACAAGCAGCGGCGCCACCTATGACCACGATCACCACAGCGACCGTCAACATCGCGAACGACGCCCACCATCCGCCGGTCATCTCACGCAATACACCGAACATCAACGGACCGAAACAGGCCACCGCGTAACCGACACCCTGAGTGAAACCGGACAACGACGCAGAACCGACATGAGTGCGGGTGCGCAGATTGATGAGCGTGAGCGACATCGGGAACGTGCTCGGGCCGAGACCCACTATGACGATCCATACAATGGGCGCCGCCATCGGCGCGAACAGCAAACCCGCGAAGCCGACCAGGTAGCACACAGCGCACGCGAGGACGATCGGAAACGGGTTGGTCATGCGCGCGCACAAAGTCGGCGCACTGAGCGCCGCCACGAGTCCCATGAACGAGAACAACCCCACCATCGCACCACCGAAGGACTCGCTCGCACCGGCGTCGGTCAGAACGTCCGGGATCCAGGTGAACATCGAGTACGTGATGCACGATGTCATCCCGAACATGCCGGCCATCCCCCACGCAACGGGTGAGCGCCACGCCTGACCACGCTCCTGGCCGGGCTGATCAGCGTTGTACACCTCGGCACTGCCGGTACGAACAGCCCGGCGGGACCGCAGGCGAACGACGATCCAGGGCAATGCCGCGGCGAACGCGAAGATCGCCCACACCCCGATGGACACACGCCACCCGGAGGCGTCCGCAAGAGGAACCGCCAGGAAGGCCGGCGCGATGGTGCCGATCTGCACACCCACGATGTACACCGAACTCATCAGGGCGAGACGGTCGGAGAAGTATCGCTTCACCAGTGGCGGCACCACGACGTTCCCGATGCCCATTCCGCCGAGCGCGAGGGCGGACATCGCCAGCAGTGACCACACGTCGTCGACCATCGCGCGCACGAGCATCCCGACACCGGACATGAGCATGGCGATCAGCGCAGTCCGCTCGAGACCCCACCACCGGGCCAGGTACGGGGTCGCGATGCCGAACAGTGCGAACATCGCGGTGGGAACCATGCCGAACACGCCGACGACGGTGGTGGAGAAGCCGATTTCCTCACTGATCTGCGCTGCCAGTGGGGTGAACGAGGTGACCGCCAACCTCAATACGAGCGCCGACATGACGATCGCGGCGAACACGAGCAGGCGACCACGGATAAGACTCACCATGAAATCATAGGATGACAGGATGACTGGTGTGAAACCAATTCGGCGGACGAGCCTCATCTCACAGGTGACGGACCAGCTCCGCGCACTCGTGCGCGACGGCCACTGGGAGATCGGCGACCGTATCCCCACCGAGCCGGAACTCGCGGAACGGTTCGGTACCGGCCGCAACACGGTGCGCGAAGCCGTCCAGGCGCTCGTGCACGCGGGAGTCCTCGAGCGCCGACAGGGTTCCGGGACGTTCGTCGTCGCCCGGTCCGAGGTGACGTCGGCACTGGGCACCTACTTCGCGAGCGCACACGAGCGGGACGTTCTCGAACTTCGGCAGGCACTCGACACGACGGCCGCGCGGCTGGCGGCCGGTCGGCGGACACCCGAAGACATCGACACATTGAATCGACTCCTGCGCGAACGACGCGACCTATGGCCCGTGGACGACCTCGAATCCGCGGTGGCCGCAGACGTCGCTCTCCACCGCGCCATCGTCGAGGCGAGCCACAATGCCGTCTATCTCGAGTTCTACGACTCGCTCCTGCCTGCCATCGCGCGGGCGATCGACAATCACGTCGCGACCACCGGCCGCGGGTTCCACGACGAGCACGCCTCCCTGATCGCAGCGATCGTCGACGAGGACCAAGACGGCGCCGCCGAAGCAGCACGGGCACTACTGGAAGAGATATTGGACTGACAGCAGACCTCACCAGAGCGGTTGCCCCATCCGATCGCCCCGCCGCTCCGAATTTCCCACAACGAGCATTTCCCACGACGAGTTTGGGGAACAGGAGAGGGTGGATCAATGACCGTCGAGACGGGTCGAGAGCGAACATCCCGATGGCACACGCTTCCCGCACGTGCACTGTCGGGCGTGCTCGCCGCCGCCGTCGTCCTCGGTGTCGGCGAACTGCTTGCAGTGCCGATCGCACGGTCGGCGTCACCGTTCTTCGCCGTCGGGGACACGACCGTCGACCGCAGTCCCGCCTGGGCGAGAGAATTCGCGATCTCCACGTTCGGCACCAACGACAAGCCCGCGCTGTTCATCGGAATGGGCATTCTGATCGTGGTGCTCGCCGCGATCGCAGGCGTCGTGGAGCGGACGCATCGCCCCTACGGCAGCATGATTCTCGTGGCTCTGGGTCTGGTCGGGGTCTATGCGGCCACCAGCCGCCCCGGCGCGACGGCGTCATCCGCGCTGCCGACCGTCATCGGGGTCGTCGCCGGGATTTTCGTACTGCGCGTTCTCACCACCCGGTCGCGGTCACTGGACGAGCCCGAACAGGAAGCCGGCGACATGTCGCGGCGCAAGTTTCTCGTGCTCGCCGGGACGGCGGCGGCTGCGGCGGCGGCAGCGGGGGCCGCAGGTCGCCACATCGCAAGCAACCTCGCGGGCGCGGTCAGCAACCGAATGGCCTTCCTGGTTCCGTCGGTGGCTGCCCGCCATCAGGCGAAGCCGATCCCTCCCGGTACCGACATCTCCGTTCCCGGCAGCACCTCGTTCGTTACCGACAACGACGCCTTCTATCGCATCGACACCGCCTTGCAGGTGCCGAAGCTCACCACCGACGACTGGAGCCTACGAATCCACGGCATGGTCGACCGCGAAATTACTCTGAGCTGGGACGATCTCATGGCCCGAACACCCATCGAGCGCATCATCACGCTCAGCTGCGTCTCCAACCCGATCGGCGGCGACCTTGTCGGCAACGCCACCTGGATCGGCTATCCGATCAAAGATCTGCTCGACGAGGTGGGCGTATCCCCCGAAGCCGACATGCTGCTGTCGACCAGTTCCGATGGATTCACCGCCGGCACGCCCCTCTCGGTGCTGCGCAACGGTCGAGACTCGATGCTCGCGGTGACGATGAACGGGGAACCACTGCCGTTCGACCACGGCTATCCGGTCCGGCAGGTGGTACCTGGGCTGTACGGGTACGTCTCGGCCACGAAGTGGGTCGTGGACTGGGAGGTGACCCGCTTCGACCGAGCGCAGGCGTACTGGACGCAGCGCGGCTGGGCCGAGAAGGCGCCGATCAAGACGGCCTCACGTATCGACGTTCCGGCGGCCTTCGAGCGGGTCGAGAGCGGCGAGGTGACGGTCGCGGGCACTGCGTGGGCACAGCACCGCGGCATCGCCCGAGTCGAGGTCCGCGTCGACGACGGGCCGTGGCAGGACGCCACCCTGGCAACCGCGTACTCGCCGGACACCTGGCGCCAATGGACGTGGCGGTGGCAAGCCACGCCTGGATCCCAGACCCTGGAAGTACGTGCAACCGACATGGACGGCAACGTGCAGACCGAGCAACGCACCGGAACAGTCCCCGACGGGGCCACCGGTTGGCACACCCGTTCCGTCACCGTCGTGTGACGGTGCATCAGTCTTCATCGGCCAGTCGGTCGGAATAGATCGGCTCGCATGATGCTGTCCGAAGACGCTCTCTAGCCCACACCTGTTGCCGCGACCGGTTGGTTTAATTTGTTACAAAAGTGAGATTTGTTATCAGTGTGAATAGTGCGAACTCACCGTAAGTTCCTCCCCAGCAGCGGACGCTGCTGACCTTCGATTGCTATGGGAGGGGCCCGAATGGCAGGGCATACGCGATCACACAGTGGGATGCAGTCTCGATCAATATCGGCGCTGATGTTCACCGGCGGCGGTGTGGTTGCTGCACAACCAGAATCGGAAACCACCACCACGACGGCCACGACCACCACGACGGCGCGGCCGACGACCACCACGACGGCCCCTGCCTCACCGGCAGACACCATCACGGAATCGACGACAGCGCCGGCTGCCACCACGGCGCCGCAGGTATCGGCGCCGGCGGCACGGACGACCGCGAGCCCGACGACGACCTCCAGCCAGGCGTCAGTCACGGCCACCACGACACCGTCGGCCACCTCGCAGCAGGCTCCGGTGCAGTCGGCCTCCCGGGACAAGTCGGCCGCGTTCGCCAGGGCACCGGTCACCCCGCCTCCTTCTGCCGCAGTCGATGTCGAGAAGCCCGAGCGTGAGCCGGGCAAGACGGCGCCGACCGGCATGGACCTGGTCCGCTCCCAGCAGTACGCACTGACCGTGCCGGCCGATCAGCTCCCCGAGCTGCCCGCCGATGCGAGGTCGCGCATGCAGCGCACGGCGCTGCCGGAGGGGATCAGTCAGGAAGACGCGGAACTGTCCGAGCGGATGGCCATGGTCGCCAACGCGAACTGCCAGTTCTACACCCCGTCCCCGCACGCAGTGTGTGGTGCGATCCGCGACAAGTACAACGCCATGGGCGGACCCGCCAGCTTCCTCGGGTGGCCGACCTCGCCGGAGTACCAGAATCCCGGCAACACCGGCGCCCGTAGTGAGTTCCTGAACGGCAGCATCTACTGGTCGGCCGCCACCGGCGCCCACCCGATCACACCCTTGTTCATGACCAAATGGGCTGAACACGGTTGGGAAGCCGGTTGGATGGGCTACCCCACCAGCGACGAAATCCCCAACGGGGACAACATCGGCAGCCGCCAACACTTCGACACCGCCAACGCCGCCATCTACTGGCACAACAGCCTGCCTGGCCCTGGCCTCGCCGTCATCGGCGGCGCCATCCGCGACAAGTGGGGAACGGTCGGCTGGGAAACACCCGGCGGACTCCTCGGCTACCCCACCAGCGACGAGGTCATCCTCCCGGACGGCCCAGGCCGCATGAACCGCTTCCAACGCGGCGTCATCTACTGGCATCCGTCCACCGGCGCCCACCAAATCACAGGCATTCCATTGCACATATGGAGCATGAGAGGGTACGAGAAATCGGAGTGGGGATACCCCGTCGGCGATCCCGAGCTTGACGCAGTCGTCCCTATCGCAATGTCGCAACAGTTTCAACTAAAGAAACTTGACGGGAAAGCCCTTGCAAAAGACGCAGGCGTAGAGACCTTCAACGGTGAAATTGTCAACAGTCTCCTTGTGGAATGGCTAGAGAGTCAAGGCGCTACTTTCAGCCCGGCAGACGTTCCTGAGGCCTCACTGCGCGCGAGCCTCTGCTCCATTCCAGACTCCACGCAGGAACAGTACGGTGGAGTTTCCATTCCCTCGAGCTATGACTACTGGGGATGTGTGAAGGACGACCAATCGCCAATTCCAGCCAAGTACGCACGCCACGACTATTGTTCAAGCTCTCCAGACCAGTTCCCCTCCCCTGGCCAGAATGCAGAATTCAGCGGAGGATGCGCGCGACACGATATGTGCATGGACGAAGCTGACGCAACCAACGACGGCTACAACCCATGCAACAGTCAACTATGGGACGACATGGGAACAATCTGCAGTAACGTGTATTCGGGATTTGACCCGCGTCGATACGGGTGCCGCGACTTTCGAGACGTGTATTGGGTATTTGTAACTGGTAGTCACCTCGATGAACTTTAGGGTAATCGGCACTATTCGCTCCGATGACATCCCCGCAAGACGAGCAGGTGTCCGAGCATAAGAAACGAAGGGATCACGCAGTGTCATGGAGTACTTTTTCTCCGTCCCACTTTGCCTCTCTAGAAATCCCTCTGGTCATAGTCCCCACAGTGGTAGCTTCTCTGGTGATATGGCGGATGGGAAGGTCCCCCGGTTTCGAGGTTTCCGAATGGACCGCCGGATCCTTGAGTCGCGGTTTCTGGCCTCGATGGGGTCATCCGGGGAAGCTATCGCGCTATCAAGTAGGAGTTTTGGCCTTCATTCTGGGGTTTATCGCCTGTGCGGGCTGGCTGAGTTGGACAGCTGAAGACAAGGGCGGCGGCGCTCACGGGCCCAGCTATCCACCGCCGAATAATTTTCCCGCCTGGCAAATAGCGGCATTAGGAGTAATACTAACAGCGTTCGCTGTCCTAACTTCGATGTATGCGACGAGAGTGAAGTCGGGAGCTCTAATATCACCATTGTTTTCTGCAGCAGGCTTCTCGACAGCCATGTCCATCGGCTTGGCTAATGGGGTGAAAAGTCAAGAAGGGGTCGGAGTTGGTTTTTCAATGATCGGCCTAACTGTGGGTCTAGGAATTATTACGCTTATATGTGCTTCCTTGCGTGCGGGAAGGCTGAAAATACTAGTCCAATGAGGCTTTCTCAGTAGTTCCCGCGTTGGAGCGTTGACAGGACAATGTCCGCGGCAACGATCGATCCGATCCTGTTTGGACACAGGCGGGTTGATTGAAGGCAACGCCAGCGTTGTTTGAGTTCTGCAGTGACGCGCTCCTCACTGGCACGCACCGCGGTCAACAACATGTTGTAGCTCTGGGTCACGATGGCAAGTCCACGAGCCGCTTTTGACCTGAGTTAGGACATTTTACTTAGTGCCCCGTTTCGAGGCCCAGGCGAGCGAGAATTTCTAGCTGAGCTGGCGATATCTCGGTGGGAACTCTTCGGTGACGCCGTTGATGGCGATGGCGGAGGTCCGGAGCGGCCGGAGTTGTTTGACCATTCGGGCGATCGCGATGCCGGCGTTGCGCACTCCAGAGCGAGGAGCCTAACTGACTTGAAACGTGCCGAAGCCCGGCGTCACCCCACCATTGTCGACGGTGACCGTGGCAATTACACGCCCGGGCCCGGTTGCCACATCGGCTGCGGGCGGCGGAATGTCGGTCGCAGCCCAGTTTCCGGACGGAATGGCGGCACTACCGCTGGCTCCGGTATTCACGTTCAACCAGTGCACGTGCACGCCCTGAACGAAGCCCTGACACACCGACGGGTTGATGACGGAGCACTGACTCAGAGTGCGGATGTGGGTGGTTCCCGGCTGCGGTCCAGCGCTCGCCTCGAGGGTGAGGAAACCGATCGGGAGTGAGGTCAACCCGACTGCGGGAACCTGAAACGTGGTCGTGACCTCTTGCGCCGACGCCACACCGGCGCTGACCGTGGCCATCGCCGCCACCATCGCGGCGGTGCCAATACATGCGGCTAATGCTCGATGCATCGCGAATCACCCCATCTGCCTGACGTCTCTACCCTGTCACATCAGGGCGGCGGCGGAGCGCGTTACAGAAGCAGGCGCACGACGTCGGCGGTGCGAGCCAGGCCGGGGAACGCTTCGGCGGTCGAGCGTGGGTGGAGCGCATGAACGGCGAGCCGAAACAGCACCGCCCGCAGCAACATCTGAGGCCACTCGGGAAGATCTTCCCATCGGCCGATCAGCGCCTCGTCGCCGCCGCCCCACGAGATGGCGTCAACCACTGCCACGGCGGCAGCCCACGATGCCGGACGCCAATACGGGGTGATGTCGGTGATCCCCGGAGCCAGCGCACCGGAGAACAACACGGTGCCGAACAGGTCGCCGTGCACCAATTGATCCGGGCTGTTCACCGGCAGACGCAACGACGCCAAGCCTGCGATCAGCTCCAAACTCTGACGTCCATCCGGCGAAGGAGTCTCGAGTTGCTCGGCACCCTTGGCGCTTCGGAGCGGGATCTTCTCCCACGCAGCCCGGTCGGCAGCCACGAACACATCCACCTCGGCGAACGGCGGCACCGGCGGCTGCACCAAAAACCGTGGACGATCCAGTTGCGACGTTGCCGCATGGAGCCGGCCCGACATCGAGACGACCTCGTCGTGGCGAGGCTCCGGTGAGCCTTCGATGAAAGTGTCGGCGCGCCAGCCGGACACCACATAGCGGCCGTCGGTCGAACGCACCGGGCGGGCCAGACGCACCCCGTCCACCTCGATGGTCTCGCGTACCTTCGCGGACCAGGCCGCGCGCGCGTGGTCGGCGACAGCGGACAGGACCACGTCTCCACACAGCCACCCGCCGTCCCAATCCGCACCGAGCGGGATGGGTTCGACTTCGCGGAGGCCGAACGTGGAGCACACGTGCTGGGGAGGTTGGCCGGTGCTCACGTTCGTCAGGCTACCGCTGCGCAGCGGACAGTTCGGTAGGCGCGCCTAATAAACCGGCAAGGTGGGGTCGACCTGGTTCGCCCACGCGATCACGCCGCCCTGGAGATGCACGGCATCGGCGAATCCGGCCTTCTTCACGGCCGCGAGTGCTTCAGCGGATCGGATACCGGTCTTGCAGTGCAACACGATCCGCTTGTTCTGCGGAAGCTCGGCCAACGCCTCACCCGACAGGATACGGCCCTTCGGAATCAGCACGGCCCCAGGAATGTGAACGATGTCCCATTCGACCGGCTCGCGGACGTCGACGAGCACCACCCCCGATTCCGTGCCCATGAGATCGCGAAGCTCGGTCGCGGTAATCGTCGACCCTGCAGCGGCGGCGGCCCCCTCCTCGGACACCACCCCGCAGAATGCCTCGTAATCGATCAACTCGGTGACCGGAACACGGTCGGGGTCCCTGCGCAATTTTATGGTCCGGTAGGTCATGTCGAGGGCGTCGTACACCATCAGCCGGCCGAGAAGGCTCTCGCCGATACCGGTGATCAACTTGATTGCCTCGGTGGCCATGATCGAGCCGATGGACGAGCACAACACACCCAGCACTCCCCCTTCGGCGCACGAGGGCACCATGCCCGGGGGCGGTGCCTCCGGATAGAGGTCGCGGTAGTTCAGCCCGCGGTCGTCCGGGGCGTCTTCCCAGAACACCGATGCTTGGCCCTCGAACCGATAGATCGACCCCCACACATACGGCTTGTGCGCCAGAATCGCTGCATCGTTGACGAGGTACCGGGTGGCGAAATTGTCGGTACCGTCCAGGATGAGGTCGTACTCGGAGAACAGTTCCACGGCGTTGCTCGTGTCGAGCCGCACCTCATGTAGTCGAACCTCGATGTGCTCGTTGATCTCACGAATCGACTCGCGGGCGCTCTCCCCTTTCGGACGCCCCACGTCCGAACGACCGTGAATGATCTGGCGTTGCAGGTTGGAGGTGTCCACTTCGTCGAACTCGACGATCCCGATGGTTCCGACGCCGGCTGCGGCTAGATACATCAGCGCCGGCGAACCGAGACCCCCCGCACCGATGAACAGGACTCGGGCGTTCTTGAGCCGCTTCTGACCGTCCATACCGACGTCGGGAATGATGAGGTGGCGGCTGTAGCGGGCGACCTCGTCGCGAGACAGCTCGGCTGCCGGCTGCACCAGCGGCGGCAGCGGACGGGACTGCGCGGAACCATACGGCGCGGCGTTCACAGCATTCACGAGCCCACTCCTTAGACGAACGTTGCCCATTTCAACGCTTCTGCTCCGCGGGATCTTCCCACTGTCTGCTTCGAGGACCCTTGTCACTACTTCGAGGACCCCTGTCACTACTTCGAGAACCCTTCTCAGCCGCGTGGGTAGGGCCACGGATTGAAGTTGCACTCCATACCGTTCATGGGGACCACACCTTCGGGGTCGAGTTTCGCGATGTCGTTGTTCGCCGTACCGAACGTCTGCTGCATCATCACGGGCGCAAGGCCCCCGTCGGCCTCACAGGGCTGATGTTCGCGATAGCCGATCGCATGCCCGACCTCGTGGTTGATCAGATACTGCCGGTAAGAGCCGATGTCGCCCTGGAACGCGATGGCTCCGCGAATCCAGCGTGGCTCGTTGATGAGAACGCGGTCGATCGCCGGGTTGTAGCACGACACCTCGAGTTCGATGTCGTAGCCACAGGCTTCGCGGATACTCATCTGAGACGTCAACGACACCCGGAAATCCGGCTCACCCTGGTCGATCCGACGGAACGAGAAACGCGGATCGTGTGTCCAACTCTTGGGGTTCGACAGGGTCTGCTGCACCATCCGGCCGAAGGATTCGTCACCACCGAAACCGGCTGTATCGACCCCGTCCTCGACCTCCACCGAATAGGTGAACTCACGCTCGGTGCCCTGTCCCACCTTCTCCGACGTACCGGGCACGACATGCCAGGTTCCCGCACCCGTCTCCGTGAACGGTCCGCCGTCCGGGAGGGTGCCGCTGGCGATCGACTCGGCGAAACTGCCGTCGGCCAAAGGCGGCACACCGATCACCTCGGACCCCTCGGGTTCATCGGACAAGGTTCCAAAATTGGGTTGTTCGGCCACAGCGGGTTGATCGGTACCGGCGCCCCGCAAGGCGTCCACGACGACAACCATCGTGACCAGGAACAACACCGGTATCGCATATGCCCGCCAGCCGTACATGGAGACGAACCGGCCGACCTTGCTCTGCTTCCTGACCTGACGTTCCGGCCGTGACCCCCTAGCTCTGACCTCACGCTTCGTCGGATCCCATTGAGCACGCAACGGTTGATGCGAACGACTGTGCGCGAAGCTCTCGTCCGGGTGGCTCGGTTCCCACCTGCCATCGGCTCGCGATTGCCAATCTCCCTCGCCGTCGCGTTGGGGAGTTCGACTACGCACGCGCGGTCCTCCTCGGTAGGTCACTGGTCCCAGACTCTCGGGGCCAGAATTTCACGATCTCGGAGCCGTCTCGTCCGAGCCCAACGACCATAGCGCCTCGGCGTTCCAGCCGACGGGACCTGACGACCTGACACACCCCGGCACACCGGACGCACCCGAAATCGTTCGCGCAGGTATCGTTCAAGGGGTCACATCATTCCAATGATGTGACCAGGAGTACATACGCAGATGGGAAGCGACATGACCGAACTCGCGGATCGGACCAACTTCGAGCGCGAAGCGACGACGACCACCACGACTCGTCGGAGCACTCGTCTGCCGCGGGACGCACGACGGCTACAACTCTTGGCCGCAGCGAGCGAGGTCTTCGTCAGCCGTGGGTACCACGCCGCAGGCATGGACGAGATCGCCGAATGCGCAGGCGTCAGCAAGCCAGTTCTGTATCAGCACTTCCCCGGCAAGGTCGAACTGTATGTCGCCGTTCTGCAGAGCTATGTAGACATCCTGATCGCCGGCGTCCGCCAGGCTCTGCGCTCGACTACCGACAACAAGCAGCGTGTTCGTGCGGCCGTCCAGGCCTTCTTCGACTTCGTCGACAACGACACCCAAGGCTTCCGGCTCGTCTTCGAGTCCGACTTGATGGGTGAGCCGCAGGTCCAAACCCGTGTCGAGCAGGCCACCGAGGCTTGCGTCGACGCGGTGTTCGACCTGGTGAGCCACGATTCCGGCCTCGACCCCTATCGAGCACGCATCCTCGCGGTCGGGCTCGTCGGCGCGAGCCAGTTCACGGCACGCTACTGGCTCGAAGCCGCCCGTCCGATCCCCAAGGAGGAGGCCGTCGACATCACGGTCACCCTCGCCTGGGGCGGACTCTCGCGCGTTCCCCTGCAGTCCGAGCAGTAACAACCAGACGCCAGACAGTGGAGGGGGCCCCCCGGGACAGCGGGGCCCCCCCCAGGTTTGGGGGGCGCCAGCCGGCCGCGCCCA
>NZ_JBUYWD010000021.1:0-97069 GCF_055231015.1 Rhodococcus quanlei
GTCCCCCTGCACCCCGCGCATAAACACCCAGCCCCAACACTGTGGTGGGGCCCGCAGTCGACGGCGGGCCCCTCCACTGTTTGGCTGCTCTCAGGCGGACGGAGCGAACCCGACCTTGCGTGGGTCGGTCGGACCGATCTCGACGTAGGCGATCTTCGATGCCTGCACGAGATACTTGCGGCCCTTCTCGTCGGCCAACGTCAGGATGTCGGCCTTTCCACTCAGTGCGCCCGACACGAGGGATTCGACCTCGTCCGCCGTCTGATCGCTGCTGACGACCAGCTCCCGCGGGCTGTCGATTACGCCGATCTTGACCTCCACGGTCAACCTCCGAACTCTCCGAGAACTATCAGCTGTCCAGGCCAGGCTAATGCAGCCGCCCGCGCTCCGGCGGTCAGCACGCCTGTGCCGAGAGCGAACAAGCGCCTATCGGTCATACGAGACCGAGAACGGTCATTCGCTCCGCGTGCATCTCCTGCATCCGATCGAACAACACGACGACACCGTTGAGATCCCCGGATGCGGTGATGACGAGATCGGTCAGCGCGTCACGTTGCGCGAGCACGTACTGCGCCTGGGTGATCGCCTCGCCGAGCAACCGGCGCCCCCACAACATGAGTCGATCCTTGTCGCGCTTGCTGGCCTCGATGGCCTGACGAACCTCGTGGACGACGAACTCGGAATGCCCGGTGTCGGCCAGGACCTCTTCCACCGTCTCGGACACCTCCGGTGGCAGCGAATGACCGATCTCGCGATAGAAGTCGGCAGCGATGCCGTCACCGACGTATGCCTTGACGAGCGCTTCCAACCACGTCGACGGATTGGTCGACGCGTGATAATCGTCAAGGGCCCGCACGAACGGATCCATGGACTCGTAGATATGGAACCCACGATCGGTCAGCGCCTGCTCGAGCACCTCGAAGTGGTTCATCTCCGCGGCTGCCATGCTGGCCAGTGCCACTTTTCCTTCCAAATTGCGCGCCATTCGCGCGTCGTCTGCCAGACGATAGAACGCCGAGATCTCGCCGTAGGCGAGTACGGCGAACAGCTCTCCCACCCCCGGGTGGCTGGGCGAAACAGTGGATGTCGACGATGCGGACGTATCAGCTCCCATGAGCTCAGAGCGTAGTGCGCGGCCGGTGACGTTTGCCATGCTCGGGGGTCACCACAGGGCCATCCGGCTACAATGACTGTGGAAGCCGCACGATCGCCGTCCTGTGCACTCTTCGGACGGACACACATTTCGAACGAACCACTTTGTTCGTCAGCGGCTCCGAGACAATGTGCGCGCACCTGATCGTCCGTTCCCACCGCTTCGCCGAGATCATCCGATTTCCGCGCTGAGGCGGAGGCAGGAACCGGCCGAAGAGGACGTCGGCAAGACGTCGACTGGGAAACGGGCCGAACGTTCGGCCTGGCCCTCACCTCGTGCGTGCGTGCAGCTACGAGGAAGGCTAGTCCCCTGAGCAAGATCACCGTCGACCATGAAGACGACGCAACCGAGACCACTTTGTCGGCGACTCTCGACAAGTCCCACGTCGCCCCCACATTCGCCGAACTCGGCGTCCGAGACGAGATCGTCCGGGCCCTCGGCGAAATCGGCATCGAACGCACCTTCGCGATTCAAGAACTGACGCTGCCCCTCGCCCTCGCCGGCGACGACCTCATCGGCCAGGCCCGCACAGGTATGGGCAAGACGTTCGGGTTCGGCGTTCCGTTGCTGCACCGAATCTCCACAGGGACGACAGGCACCGCTGCGCTGGACGGAACTCCGCGCGCGCTCGTCATCGTTCCCACCCGCGAACTGTGTGTCCAGGTCACCAAGGATCTGGAGAACGCCTCGAAATACCTGAAGGGCGAAAAGGACAAGCTCGAAGTCCTCGCGATCTACGGCGGACGCCCCTACGAAGCCCAGATCGAGACCCTGCAGAAGGGTGCCGACGTGATCGTGGGCACCCCGGGTCGCCTACTCGACCTCGCGAAGCAGGGTCACCTGATCCTCGGCAAGGTCGGCGTCCTCGTGCTCGACGAGGCCGACGAGATGCTCGACCTCGGGTTCCTCCCCGACATCGAGCGCATCCTCGGGATGGTCCCAGAGAAGAGACAGACCATGCTCTTCTCGGCCACCATGCCCGGACCGATCATCACTCTCGCCCGCACGTTCCTCACGCAGCCCACCCACATCAGGGCGGAGGAGGCGGAATCGTCCGCCGTCCACGAGCGGACCAGCCAGCACATCTACCGCGCCCACGCGCTCGACAAGGCCGAGATGGTCGCCCGCGTACTCCAGGCCGAGGGTCGCGGCGCCACCATGATCTTCACCCGCACGAAGCGGACCGCGCAGAAGGTGGCGGACGACCTCTCCGAGCGCGGGTTCGCGGTGGGCTCCGTCCACGGCGATCTCGGTCAGATCGCCCGCGAAAAGGCGCTCAAGTCGTTTCGTAACGGTAAGGTCGACGTCCTGGTAGCGACCGATGTCGCTGCTCGCGGCATCGACATCGACGATGTCACCCACGTCATCAACTACCAGTGCCCCGAGGACGAGAAGACGTACGTGCACCGCATCGGCCGTACCGGCCGCGCCGGCCGCACCGGTACAGCTGTCACCCTCGTGGACTGGGACGACATCCCCCGCTGGCAGCTGATCGACAAGGCACTCGGGCTGAACATCCCGGACCCGGCCGAGACGTACTCGAGTTCCCCGCACCTGTACGAGGAACTGTCGATCCCGACCGACGCCAAGGGTTCGATCAAGAAGAAGCCTGCTCAGAAGCGCGACGACGAGAACGCAGGCAGCTCCGAGCGCACGTCCAAGCGGCCTGCCCGAACCCGGAACCGTCGCCGCACCCGTGGCGGCAAGCCGACGTCCGCAAACAACGAGCAGCCCGCAGCACAGACGACCCCCGGCGACCATTCGGCAGCGGGCGCCTCCGGAAGCGAGGGTGCGTCCAAGCCGCGTCGTCGCCGTCGCCGTCGCCCGGCAAAGGCCGCCGGCACCCCCGCGGCCGGTTCCACTGCATCGGAGTAATCTGCCACAGTGCTCCCACCCGAACGGCGTACCCGCGTCGATCTGATCGTCGCGGCCGCCATCGCGGTGCTTCTGCTCGTGGCAGCGACCATCGTCTGGTTGTTCAGCGACGCTCGCGGCACCACCTCGGTGACGGCCGAGCAGGTGCCCGAGCAGGCCGCGTCCGTTTCGGCCCCACCCGAAACGTTGGCCCAGGCCTGGGAAGCCCCGAGTGCCGCCACCAGCACCCCTGTGACGGCCGCCGCTTCGGTGGTCGTGACCGCCGATGGCGGCACAGTGGTGGGCCGTGACCGCCGGAACGGGGACGAACTGTGGCGATACGAACGCGACCTCGCGCTGTGTGGTGTCGTCGGCGCCTTCGACGACGTGGTGGCCGTGTACCGCGACGACCGTGGCTGCTCGCAGGCCACCAAGCTCCGCGGCGGCACGGGTGTCCGAGATGCTGCTCGCAACAGTGACGCCGACCCGGACGTCACGGTGACCGACGAAGGCACCTACGTCTCGTCCCGCGGTGATCGGCGCATGGAGTTGTGGCGTTCCGATCTCGTTCGCACCCTCGAGTACGGCCGGGTGGACGCTCAGGTCAACCCGGACAGCCAGCCACGCAGCGGGTGTCGACTTCTCGACTCCGGTGCCAGTGACTCGCGGGCCGCTGTCCTGGAGCGTTGTCCGGGCGAGCAGGCGGCCCGGTTGACGATCCTCGACCCAGCGCCCGAGGACGGCCGGGAACCGGAAGAGTTCGGCTCGTCGGTACTAGCGGAACTCGATCTCGACGCGGAGGGTGCCCGCATCATCGCGGTGAGCGGCGACAACACCGCGGTCTATCTGCCTGCAGGAGCGACCTCGGGCGACCGGATCGGTATCTATGGCGGCGACGGGAAACAGTTGTCGATCTATCCGCTCCCCCGGCCGGTCGGCCCGAACGTGCTGGCCGCCACCACGGGGTCGAACGATGCGATCGGGCCCACGATCACCTGGTGGACGGGCACCGAAGTCCTGAAACTGGACCATCACAGCCTGCAACCACAGTGGGCGTTCGTCGGCGCACTGGGTCCCGGCGCGGCGATGGGCAACAACCTGCTCGTCCCGGTGAAGTCCGGAATCGCCGTCCTCGACCTGGCCACCGGACGACCGCACCGCGTCATCGAATTCGATCGTGGCAACTACGAGGGGCCGATCACGACCGCAGTGCTCGGGGGCGTGATTCTCGAGCAGCGCGGGGACACCGTCGTGGCACTCACTTCTCGCCCCAGCTGACACATTGCCGGCGGAACGTCGCTCGGTACCGGGACGGTGACACACCGACCGCCCGTACGAAGTTCTGACGCAGCGCGGTCGCGGTGCCGAACCCTGATTCGGCGGCGACATCGTCGATCGGAAGTTCCGTGGTCTCGAGCAGCTCACGTGAACGATTGATTCGCTGTTCGGTCAGCCACCGCTGCGGCGACGTCCCCGTCTCGTCCCGGAACCTACGGGTGAAGGTGCGGACGCTCATGTGTTCGTGTGCTGCCAGTTCACCGAGCGACACCGGCTGATCGAGGTGCGCCAGCGCCCACGCACGGGCGGCGGCGGTGGACGAACCCGTGCGCTCCGGGATCGGCTGGGTGATGAATTGCGCCTGGCCGCCCGTGCGATGCGGTGGGACCACCGTCGCCCGCGCGACTGCGTTCGCAACCGAGGCGCCGTGATCGACACGCACCATGTGCAGGCACAGATCGATTCCCGCTGCTACACCGGCCGCCGTCAGAATGTTCCCGTCGTGCGTGTAGAGCACGCTCGGATCGAGACGCACATTCGGATAGAGACGCCGAAATGCCTCGGCCGACTTCCAATGAGTGGTGGCAGTGCGGCCCTCGAGCAACCCGGCAGCGGCAAGCACGAACGAGCCCGTACAGATGGAGGCGATACGGGTGCCCGGCTCGACTCGGGCCAGCACCTCGGCCGGACCGGTCGCAAGAGCGCCGTCGCCTGGAGGGTCGTAATCGGCGTTGGAGGCGGGTACCACGACCGTATCGGCAATACCTAGCAGTTCGGCCCCGTGCGCCACAGTCAACATCACGTCCGTATCCGTGTGCACGGAGCCCGCTGCGAGCGCACACGTGCGGACCTCGTACAACGGCTGCCCTTCCGCCGAACGCGCTTCACCGAAGATGCGGTGCACGATTCCGAGTTCGATGGGAAGCACTCCGTCGCGGACGAAGACGGCCACACGATGGGCTCGCTTCTCGGTCATGGCCGGATTCTTTCACACTATGTCTGTCCGGCCACTGTTCTGTGCGCCGAGACATCGACACGATGGACCAGCAAACAGACGACGCACCGAGCGACGAAGGAAGAGGCGATGAAGATCCTCTGGGTAACCGCCCATCCCGAACCCCACTCGCTGACTCAGCATCTGGCCGCCGACGGCATAGCGGCGCTCGAGGCGGCGGGACACGAGGTACGGCATTCAGACCTGTACCGGATGAACTGGAACCCGGTGGTCACCGGGGACGACTTCGGACACGACGGGCGTCGCCGCCTTCTCGTGGGCAAGCGATCCCGGCGAGCACTCGACGACGGAACCCTTGCTGCCGACATCCGCCAAGAGCACCGCAAAATCGACTGGGCAGACGCCCTCGTCGTCCAGTTCCCCTTGTGGTGGTTCGGGATGCCCGCGATCCTCAAAGGCTGGTTCGATCGCATTCTCGTGCAAGGCTACGGCTACGGGGTGCACCGAAACGCCGTCGAGACGGGTCAGCGAGTCGGTTCGACACGACGTTACGGCGACGGACTTCTCGCAGGTAAGCGGGCCACGATCGTGGTCAGCTTCGGCGGCAGCGCACACACTGTCGGCCCGCGAGGAATCAACGGCCGGATGGACGAGCTTCTGTTCCCGATCCAGCACGGCATCTTCTGGTACACGGGAATGTCCGTGGTGGAACCGTTTCTGGTGGACAGTGCCGATCGCCTCACGCCCGACGACTACCACGACGTCGCCGCCCGATTGTCGGAGCATGTGCGCGGTCTGTTCGACCGGGATCCGATTCCGTTCTATTCGCAGGACGCCGACTACGACGAGAATTTCGTACTCCTGCCGGATCGGTCGCCCGGCACCAGCGGGGTGCGTGCGCACTCACGCTGACTGAAACGTGTTCTAATCCATGAATGCCTACCTATGCGATCACCGGTGCCGCCTCCGGAATCGGCGCGGCAACCCGCAAACGCCTCCTGGCCGCAGGCCACACCGTGATCGGCGTCGACATCCACGACGCCGACGTCGTCGCGGACCTGTCCACCCCGGCCGGACGCAATGACGCCGCCGCGGCAACGACCGAACTCGCCGGTAACCGGCTCGACGGAGCGATCTGCTGCGCCGGGCTGGGACCACTGGCCGGCCACTCCGGTGGAAAACTGGCAGCCGTCAATTACTTCGGAACGGTCGGATTCGCCGCGGGAATCCGTACCGCACTCGAGGCCACGGGGTCCGCATCGGTGGTTGTCGTCTCGTCGAGCAGCACCACCACCCAGCCCGGCATCCCCGAGGAACTCGTCGCCGACTGCCTTGCAGGCAACGAGGCCGACGCCGTTCGACGGGCCGACGAGCTCACCGCGATCCCGACCTATCCGGCCACGAAACTCGCACTCGCCCGATGGATTCGCCGTGAGGCGATTCGGCCCGACTGGATCGAACGCGGTATTCGCCTCAACGCCATCGCCCCCGGGATGATCGATACCCCGATGACCGGCGGGGACGACCTCGACCCCGAACTCGCCAAGGCGCTGGAGTTCTATCCCGTACCGCTCGGTCGTCGTGGCCTGCCCGACGAGATTGCCGCATTGGCCGAATTCCTACTCGGACCTGGTTCGACCCTGATGTGCGGCAGCGTGGTGTTCGCCGACGGTGGGACCGACGCACAATTGCGCCAGGCCGACTGGCCGGCGCCGTGGCATCCCACTCAGGAGGAGCTCAGCCGGCACTTCCCACCGCGAAAGTGATCAACTCGGATCCCGACCAATGCTTGGCCAGATTCTCGGCCAGATCACGATAGGCCTGTGCGCCCTTGTTCTTTCGGCCGGAGAGCACAGTTGCGCCTGACGCCGTGGCCTCCGCGAACCGCACTGTCCGCGGGATCGGCGGCGCCAGAACCGGAAGGTCGTAGCGGTCCGAGACGTCGGACAGGACGTCTCGGCTGTGCGTGGTGCGCGAGTCGTACAGCGTGGGAAGCGCCCCCAGCAGTACGAGATCGGGGTTGGTGATCTGCTGCACCTCGCTCACTGTGCGCAGCAGTTGTCCGACACCGCGATGCGCCAGCATTTCGCATTGCAGCGGAACGAGAACCGACTGGGCTGCGGTGAGACCGTTCAGCGTCAGCACACCCAGCGACGGCGGGCAGTCGATGAGGATGGTGTCGTATTCGTCGTGGAGCGGGGCGAGGGCACGCTTGAGCGCGAATTCGCGGCCGGGCCGCATCAGAAGCATCGCTTCCGCCCCCGCCAGGTCGATGGTGGCCGGCAGAAGACGCACCCCGTCGTCCGTGTCGATGACGACCTTCTCCGCCGCCGTGTCCCCAGTCAGGACGTCGTGGACGGAGACGTCCAGTCGATCGGGATTGTGACCCAGCGAGAACGTCAGGCAACCTTGTGGGTCGAGATCGACCACCAGGACTCGCTGCCCCAGCGAGACCAATGCCGCCCCCAACGACGCCACGGTGGTGGTCTTGGCGACCCCACCCTTCTGATTGGCCACTGCAAGAATGGTTGTCACGTAATCGATCCTCACTTAACGCCCGGTGTCCGCGTGGTCGCTGCAATGATAGTTCGATGAGTGCTTCCGAAGTACCCGTTGCCACAGTTGCCGCGCGATCCGAACGGAATCCGCGCATCGTGTTGCTGCGTCACGGCCAGACCGAATGGTCGGAGCTGGGAAAACACACCGGATGCACCGACATTCCGCTCACCGAACTCGGCACGGACCAAGCACGGCGTGTCGCACCCACGATTGCTGCACTCGGCCTTCGCACGCCGCTCGTCGTGTCCAGCCCCCTGTTGCGGGCTCACCGCACCGCCGGCCTGGCGGGGCTGCGGGTGACCCGTACGTGGGATGCTCTGGCCGAATGGGACTACGGCACCTACGAAGGACTCACCACCCCCGAAATCCGTGAATCCGTCCCGGACTGGACGGTGTGGACGCACCCGTGCCCCGGCGGAGAATCCGCCGAAGCCGTCCACCACCGATGCGACCTCGTGCTGTCCGTCGCACGGTCGCAACTGGCCGACCGGGACGTCGTTCTCGTCGGGCACGGCCATTTTTCCCGCGCACTCGTTTCCCGATGGCTCGAGCTTCCGGTGCGGGAGGGCCGTAGGTTTGCATTGACTGCCGCAGGGCTGTCGGTCCTCGGTTTCGAGCGCGGCACCGCGCAACTGATCAGTCACAACATCGCCGGTTGAGGAAGGTGCGGTATGAATCGCAGTGCAGGTGTCCAGGGGTCAGGTGTTCGAGGTGCAGCGATCCGACGAGCCGAGCCCGGCGACGCCGCCGATATCACCGAGCTGATCCACCTCCTCGCCACCCATCAACGAGCCGCCGACGAGTGCACCGTCACCGAGGCGCAGATCCGTGAGGCACTGTTCGCCCTGAATCCGTCGGCATTCGCACACGTGGCGTGCAACGAATCGGGCGAAGTGGTCGGGATCGCAGTATGGTTCCTCAACTACTCCACCTGGGACGGCAGTCATGGGATCTACCTCGAAGACCTCTATGTGCGACCGACCGAACGTGGATCGGGGCACGGCAAGGCTCTCCTCGCGACGCTCGCCCACGAATGCGTGCGCCAGGGCTACACCCGACTGTCCTGGTCTGTCGCCAACTGGAACACACCGTCCATCGAGTTCTACGAATCCCTCGACGCGAAACCTCAGAACGAGTGGACGACGTACCGGTTGGCCGGAACGCCCCTCGAGACCCTGGCCTCGGAGGTCGACTGACACCGCTCAGGGCTCGTCCGTCGCCTCGGACTCCTCGCCGTATTGGGCTTCCATCCACCGTGATGTGGGCCCACTGAACAAGCAGCCGAGTGCCCCGACCACGACCACCCCGAGGAGCACCCCGAAGAGCAACTGGTGCGAGTCGGTCAGCAACGCCCATGCCACCGGAAGCAGCAGCAATTGCGCGACGATGGCGATGGCGCGTCCCCACCTCCTACCGAGCAACAACGCGATTCCAGCCGCGAGAACAGCGCCACCCAGAATTGCGAACCAGGCTGCGGTGCCGTAACCGCTGATAAAGGTCTCCTTGTGCCCGAGCAGACCCCGAATCACGAGAGCGACGGCCACACCCACAGCGACCAGGCCTTCGAGTGTCACCAACGCACCGGCGCATCGAACGGTGCGGGGCGGGGCGTGGCTTACTGATGGTGCGGACACCCGACCAGCCTAGAGCACCGGCCCGGACCCGCCGCCCGGAGGAACGCTGCGCGATGATGGGTGCGTGATAGTCGAGCATGCGCAATTGTCGGTGCGACCGGGGCGCGAGACCGAGTTCGAGTCGGCGTTCGCCGAGGCCGAGTCCATCATCGCCGGAATGCCGGGCTTCGGCCGGTTACACCTGTCGCGATGCATGGAGCGGCCGAACGTCTACCTGCTGCTCGTGGAGTGGGAGCGACTCGAAGACCACACCGTAGGTTTTCGCGGCTCGGCCGAGTACGAGCGCTGGCGTGCTCTGCTTCACCACTTCTACGACCCGTTTCCCGTCGTCGAGCACTACGCGCCCGTTCTTACCCAGCAGTGATCTGTCACCCCGTCACCTGCTCAGCCATCGGTGGAACCGCCGATTCAGAGCTGGGGTGACGAACCACACCATGGATGCGACCGCCAGTGGCACGATCACCGCCAACCGGACCGGTTGGGGCAGACCCTCCATGACCGGGGCCGACCCAGCCACCAGCACGGTCAGCACCGGGTAGATGCCACACACGGTCAGCAACCACACCTTCCACCGGCGCGGCGGATGTGACGGCGACGTGATCGGCACTGTCGGTGTACTTGAAGTAATCGGGGCGCTTGGAGTTGTCGGGGCACTTGTCGCCGCCCTTGGATCTGTCTGTACTGGATCTGTCTGCACTGAAACCTCCAGGTTGTCGTTGCCGGATGCACAACCCACTCTCGAGCGTCGAGGCCGAGCCGTGAAGGCAGAGCCGTTCCTGGCAGTGACGCAACCAGGAACACTCACCGGAGTGTTGAAAGGATCGAACGCGTGAACACTTCCGGCCCACTGGGCGAATTTCTCCGCTCTCGCCGGGCAACGGTCCGGCCGGCCGACGTCGGTCTACCCGCAGGGCTGGGCCTGCGTCGGACTCCTGGACTGCGGAGAGAGGAGCTCGCCACCTCGCGGGTGTGAGCTTCGACTACTACACCCGCCTCGAGCAGGGCCGCGAACGTCGGCCGGGTCGTGCGGTTCTCGACAGCCTGGCCCGCGCGCTGCGCCTGACCGCCGACGACAGGCGGCACCTGCGACACCTCGCGACCCTCACCGCCGACCCTCCCGTCGCCGCGGCACCGGCCCCCGTCACAGCAGTGCGGCGGAGCATCAACGCCCTGCTGACCCAGCTGAGACCGTCACCGGCGTACGCGCTCAATCGAGTCGGCGACATGGTCGCGGCCAATCCGGAGGGCATGGCCCTGTTCCACGGCATCGGATCGTGGCCGCCGGATCGACGGAACACGGTCCGTTACATCTTCACGTACCCGCTCGCCCGAGACCTGTTCGTCGACTGGGAGACCACTGCTCGGGCCAGCGTCGCTCAACTGCGGACGATGAACGAGCGATACCCCACCGACCCGCATCTGCTCGAACTCGTCGCCGAACTCGAGGTTGCCGACGCAACATTTCGCCGACTTTGGGCAAACCATGAGGTCGGGCCACGCAGGCACACCACGAAAACGTTCGATCATCCAGTCCTCGGCGTCGTCACCTACGATTTCGAAACCCTGCACCTGCCCGACGGTGAACTACGCATCTCCGTCTACACGGACCCCGACCGCTAGGCTCATGCCCTGTGCGTGCACTGCTGATCGTCAATCCGAACGCCACGTCGACGACCCCCGCCGGGCGCGACCTACTCGCGCACGCGCTGTCGAGCCGGGTACGCCTGACCGTCGAGCACACAACTCATCGTGGGCATGCCGCGGAGCTGGCGAAACGAGCACGCGAAGAGGGCATGGGACTGGTCATCGTGCACGGTGGCGACGGCACCGTCAACGAGGTCGTCAATGGTCTTCTCGGCTCACCCGATCCGGACAGCATGCAGGCGGTGACCGTCGGGCCGATCCCGCCGATCGCCGTCGTTCCGGGCGGCTCCGCGAATGTTTTCGCCCGCTCGCTCGGCCTCGCACCCGACCCTGTGGACGCGACCAACCAACTGATCGACCTGCTGACGTTCCGGCGCAAACGCAGAATCGGGCTCGCGCACTGCGACAACCGCTGGTTCACCTTCAATGCCGGCATGGGCTGGGACGCACAGGTCTGCGAGGCGGTGGACGCCCACCGCACGGACGGAAGCCCTGCCAGCCCCTCCCGGTACGTGCGATCGGCGATCCACAGCTACTTCCAGCGCAAGTCCGCCGATCCCACGCTGACCGTGGAGATACCCGGGCAAGATTCAGTCGAGGGCGTGCACTTCTCGTTCGTCTCCAACGCCAGCCCGTGGACGTACCTGAACAAGCGCGAGGTGCACACCAATCCGGGAACTTCGTACGACACCGGGCTCGGGGTGTTCGCCATGAAAACGACGTCGTTCTTCGCGACGATGCGCGTGGTCCGGCAGTTGTTGACGCGGGGCGCCAAGCCGGCTTCGAGGCATCTTTTCCGGGTCGACGACGTGCCGCGCGTGCGCATCACAGCATCGGAACCCATCGGGCTTCAGATGGACGGGGACTACATCGGATTGCGCACCGAGGCCGAGTTCGTGGCCGTACCGGACGTTGTGGATGTCGTGGCGCCGCCGAGGCCGTAAACTGGGATGATTCGGGCAGGTCAGACAACCCTCGAATCCTATACTGGAACGCCACACAAAGGCAAACCTAACTACGTGAGCCTCCCCACGGAACGGCCGGTTTCTATTGACATCGCGCCAGTTCGTGAAAGCATTCACAAGCAACAACGCGGAAACACCAAGTACGCGCAGCTGAACTCGAATCAAACGAAACGGTGCGAATTCGCACCCAGTTAAGGAGCAGAAGGATGGACTGGCGCCACAACGCAATCTGTCGTGACGAAGACCCCGAATTGTTCTTCCCCGTGGGCAACAGTGGTCCGGCTCTCGCTCAGATCGCGGATGCCAAGGTTGTCTGCAACCGCTGCCCGGTGACCGCCGATTGCCTCGCATGGGCACTCGAATCGGGCCAGGACGCGGGCGTGTGGGGCGGCATGAGCGAAGACGAGCGTCGCGCACTCAAGCGCCGTAACGCCCGCACGCGGGCACGCACCACCGTCTGACACGTCAGAACATGAGGTCGGCCCGGCACCACATGGTGCCGGGCCTTTTGCTGACCGACGGCATTCGGCGCCTCCGACCCAGGACCTTCTACGACCCAAGATCTTCGACGATCTAGGACCTTCGACGTTCGCCGCTCTGTCCTCGCCGTCCGTGTGGAACCCGCAACGCGGCGTCCGTACCGCCGTCCGGGCCATTGCGGAGCGTGAGCGATCCTCCCAGTTCGGCGGCCACCAAGGTGCGGACGATCTGCAACCCCAGCCGATCCGAACTCTCCAGATCGAAACCGGGCGGCAACCCGTTGCCGTCGTCGTGCACCACGACGTCCAGCCAGCGGGCGGATCGTTCGGCGCGAATGGTGACATGCCCGGCAACACCCGGATCGAATGCGTGCTCGATCGCGTTCTGAATCAGTTCGTTCATCACCATCACCATCGGTGTGGCACGTTCCGCGCTGAACACCCCCAGACTGCCCACGCGCTCCACGGCGACCGGGGTGGCCACCGTCGCGACATCGGACAGGATGGGCACCAACCGATCGACCACGTCGTCGAGGTTCACCTCCTCGTCCACCGACATCGACAACGTGTCGTGCACGAGCGCGATGGACGTCACCCGGCGAACCGATTCGGTGAGCGCCTGCTGCGCTTCGCCGTTCTGAGTTCGACGGGCCTGCAACCGCAGCAACGCAGCCACCGTCTGCAGATTGTTCTTCACCCGATGGTGGATTTCACGGATGGTCGCATCCTTGCTCAGCAAAGCCCGGTCCCTGCGTTTCACCTCGGTGACGTCACGTATCACCACCGCAGCACCCACCCTGGTTCCGCCGGGCTTGAGCACCAGAGCACGCAACAGAACGGTAGCCCCCCTGGCCTCGATCTCCATGCGTCGGCCGGGTTTGTCGTCGAGGGTGTCGCTGATGTATCCGGCGGCGTCTTGCGACTCGAACGGGTCCGTGACCAATGCGCGCGTCGTCGCCGCCAGATTCTGTCCGATCAGATCGGAATTGAGCCCCATCCGGTGGTAGGCCGACAACGCGTTGGGGCTCGCGTAGACGACGTTTCCGTCGATATCGAGACGGATGAAACCATCGCCCGCCCGTGGACTCGAATTGGTGTCCGCTCGCGCCTCCCGGATCGGGAAGGTGCCGTCCGTGATCATCTGGCACAAGTCGTCCGCGCAGTCGAGATACGCGACCTCGAGAGGGCTCTGAGCGCGTTGGTGACTCGAGTTGGTATCCCGGCTCAGAACGGCAATCACATCGCCTCCCCAGCGCACCGGGACGGCTTCACCACGCGGCGGAAGGCCGGTGTGTTCGCTCGTGCGCGTGTAGCCGTTCTCGCCGGACGCGCGGACGATGCGTCCGTCCTCCAACGCCCGCAGCACCTGGGGGTGCTCGGACTCCGACACCACGGTGCCGACCATGTCCTCGGGGAAGGCCGTCGACGCCGTCGTGGGTCGGCAATGAGCGACACAGATCACCGAGCCGACGCCGCCGATTCCCGAATCGGTACCGACCCACAGCAGCACGTCGGCGAACGACAGGTCGGCGAGAAGCTGCCATTCACCGACCACTCGCTGAAGGTGGTCCACCGCAGAACCCGGCAGGTTCGTGTGCTCGGCGAGCAGATCACTGAGAGTCGACACGAATCAGCTCACGAGACGACGGCGATCAGATCGCCCTGCTTGATGACATCCCCCACCTGCACGTCGACCGACGTCACGGTGCCGCTTTCCTCTGCGATGACCGGGATCTCCATCTTCATGGATTCGAGAATGACAAGCGTGTCCCCCTCCTGCACGACGTCACCCGCACTCACCACTACCTGAAAGACCGTCGAAACCATCTCGGCGCGCACGTCTTCTGCCATCGTGAATCCTCATTCCCGAATCGGACACTTTCAGTTGTCCCACAAACCCAGTTGCAATCACAGCCAACCACACGTGAAAGACTGGAGCGAAACAGAAGGGAGCCACTCATGGGTAAGCGTGGTCGCAAGAAGCGCAGCCGCAAGGGCAACAACGCCAATCACGGCAAGCGTCCGAACAGCTGAGACGCACACGAACGAGGCGTGGCCGGGAAGCATGCAGCTTCCCGGCCACGCCTTTTCACCTTCGGTTCAACGCCCCGGTTCGGTCAGCGCTCGTCCGGCCCGACCTCGGTGACGACGATCGTACGGCGCAACTCCATGCTGAGCCGTTGCCGTAGACCTTCCGGCGCGTGTTCGCCGCCGCACTTGCGGCTCACGAGAGACTTCACACGCTCTTCGATGCCGTAGGCCTCCAGACAGGATCCGCAATCGTCGAGATGGCGTTGCAGGCGAGCACGTGACGCCTCGTCGCACTCGTTGTCGAGCATCAGCCATACGTCGGCGATCACGGCCGAGCAATCGAGCCTTTCGAATTCGTCCTGCTCGCTCACCGAGAAACCTCCTGCTCCGGGGCCGTAGCGCCACGGTTGAATCCACGCTCGTGTGCCACGTCGGCCAGCAGGCCACGCAACTGCTTACGTCCGCGATGCAGACGTGACATCACGGTGCCGATCGGGGTGCCCATGATGTCCGCGATCTCCTTGTACGGAAACCCTTCGACGTCGGCGTAGTACACCGCCATCCGAAACTCTTCGGGCAACGCCTGCAGCGCGGCCTTGATGTCGTCGTCCGGGAGCGCATCGAGAGCTTCGACCTCTGCGGAACGCAGCCCGGTCGAGGTGTGCTCCGCAGACGCTGCGAGCTGCCAGTCCGTGATCTCCTCGGTCGGGTACTGGGCCGGCTGCCGCTGCTTCTTGCGGTACGAATTGATGTAGGTGTTGGTGAGGATGCGGTAGAGCCAAGCCTTGAGGTTGGTGCCCGCCCGGAACGAACGGAACGCGGAATACGCCTTCACATACGTTTCCTGGACGAGATCCTCCGCATCCGCCGGATTGCGGGTCATCCGCAGGGCGGCGCCGTAGAGCTGATCCAACAGTGGCAGAGCATCCCTCTCGAAGCGAGCAATCAGCTCGTCCGCAGATTCGGCCGGCCCTTTCGCCCCGGTTGGCTCGGTCGCCGGATCGTCCTTTTCCTGCACGCTGATCCCTTCGGTCGCCGTGGGCGTCAAGGTTACCGCCAACTGCACACGCGACCCGCGCGTCATCACCGAAGACCTCACGTTCACGCCTACTCCTTCGATCAATACTCTGTGGTGTCTGCTGCTAGCAACACCCGTGGGATCCGGTCTGTTCCCGGTCGCCGTACGATCCGATCCCGGTACCCCCTCGGAAGGAGTGTCGAGCAATGGCCGCAAGCACCACCCCTGCCACCACCGCCCTGAAGCGGGCAGGGATCGAACACGTGGTGCACGCCTACGACCACGACCCACGGGCTCGGTCGTACGGAACGGAGGCGGTCGACGCTCTCCGTGCCTCGCTCGGCGTGGGCGCCAATCAGGTGTTCAAGACACTCGTGATCGAACTGGACACCGGGCGCCTCGCCGTCGCCGTGATTCCCGTCCCGTGTTCGCTGTCGTTGAAGGCAGCGGCCGGTGCGCTCGGCGCCCGCAAAGCGACGATGGCAGATCCCAAGAAAGCGGAACGGACCACCGGGTACGTTCTGGGTGGGGTGTCGCCCCTCGGACAGCGGAAAACACTTCCCACCGTGATCGACGCGTCCGCGCTCACCACGGGCCGACTCCTGTGCAGCGCAGGGAGGCGCGGCCTCGAGATCGAACTCGCTCCTGCCGACCTGATCGCCGTCACCGATGCGGTCACGGCGCACATCACCGCGGTCTGAGCGTCACAGCAGGGTGATCTGTTGCCCAACCCGATCGTCACCGGCCTGGCCACCCGAGAACGGCTCGATCAGCTCGGGACCGTCGTTCTTCACCGAATTGACCTGCGTGGACACCCGCCTGACCTCGATGTCCGCATAAGCGTCGACGACCGGTTCGAGCAACCGAGGGTCTGCGGGATTTCCCGGGTCCAGCCAGGCGTCCCAGCGATCACGAGGCAGCACGAGGGGCATGCGATCGTGCACCGCGGTCAGATGCGCTGCCGAGTCGACGGTGACGACGCTGCAACTGAGCAGCGGCACCCTGCCCGTCTCGCCCGCGGCTTCGGCCTCCGGGTCGTGCCACACCGACCAAACGGCTGCAACCAACAATCGCGAACCGTCCCGCGGCGTCATGAAGTAGGGGATCTTGACTGCCTTCGGAGTGCGAGAACCTGCCTTGATCTGCGATTCGGTCTCCCACTCGAACCATCCGTCCATGGGTACGAGAGCACGCTTGCGTTGAAACGACGCCCTGAAGGCGGACTTCTCGGCAAGGCTCTCCGCCCGGGCGTTGATCAGCATCGGACCCTTGCCGAGTTGTGTGGTCCACGGCGGGACCAGACCCCACCGCATCCCCCTGATTCGCCGCGCACCGTGCCGATCCACAACAGCACACACCCGATCGGTGGGCGCGACGTTGTACTTGGGTGCAGGCCGCACCGACTCGTCCAGATCGGACGCCTCGTCCACGGCATCGAGGTCTGCCGCCAACGTCGCCGGATTCGCCGTGGTCGCGTATCTGCCGCACATGAGACCAGGATGGCACGAAGCTCCGACAATGAGAGAAGATGAAGGCGTGACCCTGAGCCTGTGGAAAGCCCCCCGCGCACTTTCGCCCGTCGACGCCACCGTCACCCTTCCCGGATCGAAGTCCATCACCAATCGCGCCCTCGTGCTCGCAGCACTCGCAGTCGGACCGTCGACCATCACCGGCGCCCTGCGCAGCCGGGACACCGACCTGATGATCGAGGCGCTACGCACCCTGGGCGTGAGCATCACCGGAGACGGCACCACGCTCGATGTCGTCCCGGCACCCCTGCGCTGTGGCGTCGTCGACTGCGGCCTGGCGGGTACCGTCATGCGCTTCGTTCCGCCGCTCGCTGCTCTCGCACCGGGAGACGTGTCGTTCGACGGCGACGAACAGGCCAGGACCCGTCCTCTCGGCACCATCCTCGACGCCCTGCGCGGCCTCGGCGCCGACATCGACGGCAACGCGCTCCCCTTCACCGTCCACGGTCGTGGCGGCGTGAAGGGCGGAGCCGTCACGATCGACGCCTCCGGTTCGTCGCAGTTCGTCTCCGGCCTCCTGCTGTCGGCGGCCGCCTTCGACGAGGGTGTCGTCGTCCGCCACAACGGCAATTCGGTTCCCTCCATGCCACACATCGACATGACCGTCGACATGCTGCGCGAGTCGGGTGTACAGGTGAGCACACCGAACGACGGCGCCGAGGCGAACACGTGGACGGTGAATCCCGGCCCGGTGCGCGCAGTGGACCGGATCATCGAACCGGACCTGTCGAACGCCACCCCATTCGTTGCCGCCGCCGCGGTCACGGGTGGTCGCGTTCGTATCCCGAACTGGCCGAGTACCACCACACAGCCCGGTGACGCGATCCGCGTGATTCTCGAGCAAATGGGCGCGGACGTTGCGCTCACCGATTCGATCCTCACCGTCCAAGGGCCGCGCACACTACGCGGCATCGACATCGACCTCCACGACGTCGGCGAACTGACCCCGACCGTCGCCGCACTCGCGGCAATGGCCGAGGGGCCGTCCAGGCTTCGCGGTATCGCCCATCTGCGCGGCCACGAGACCGACCGCCTCGCGGCGCTGTGCACCGACATCACCGCCCTCGGCGGACAAGCGGAGGAGACGGACGACGGCCTCGTCGTCACACCTGCCGACCTTCACGGTGGCACCTGGCGTTCGTACGCGGACCATCGGATGGCCACCGCCGGCGCCATCATCGGTCTACGGGTCGACGGAGTCGAGGTCGAGGATGTCGAAACCACCGCGAAAACTCTGCCCGGGTTCGAGAACTTGTGGTCGGACATGCTGCCCACCTCGCCGTCTCCCGAGCAGGAGGCGGGCAACTGAGTCGCCGGCAGTACGACGAATCCGACGTCCGGGTGCGCCCCGGCAAGGGGACTCGCCCACGGACGAAAACGAGACCCGAGCATCGCAGCGCCGAGTCCGCGATGGTCGTGTCCGTCGACCGAGGACGTTGGGGGTGCGTGCTCGGCGGTGATCCGGACCGGCTGGTCGTCACCATGCGGGCACGCGAACTCGGTCGCACACCGATCGTCGTGGGCGATCGCGTAGACGTCGTCGGTGACCTGTCAGGGAAGCCGGATACGCTGGCGCGCATCGTGCGAGTGTCCGACCGCAGCACGGTGCTACGCCGAACGGCGGACGACACCGACCCGTACGAGCGAATCGTCGTCGCGAATGCGCAGCAGTTGCTCATCGTGGTCGCGCTGGCCGATCCGCCCCCGCGAACGGGTTTCGTGGAGCGCGCGCTCGTAGCAGCCTATGTGGGCGGCCTACACCCCATCCTGTGCCTCACGAAAAGCGATCTCGCATCACCCGAAGAGTTCGCGGCCTCGTTCGCCGACCTCGACGTCCCGGTGGTGGTCGCCGGCCTGGACGACGCTCTCGACCCTGTCGCCGAGATGTTGGCCGGTGAACTCACCGCGTTGATCGGGCACTCCGGGGTCGGTAAATCGACTCTCGTCAACCGACTCGTGCCCGACGCCGATCGAGCCGTGGGCGTGGTGTCCGGAGTCGGGAAAGGACGTCACACCTCCACCCAGTCGGTCGCTCTGCACTTGCCCACCACCGGGTGGGTGATCGACACTCCGGGCATCAGATCGTTCGGCCTCGCCCACATCTCACCCGAGGACGTCGTGGCCGCCTTCTCGGATCTCGCGGAGGCTGTCGACGACTGCCCACGCGGATGCACTCACCTCGGGCCGCCCGCAGACCCCGAATGTGCACTCGACGAGCTGACAGGAAAGTCGGCCGGCCGCGTCGGTGCGGTCCGCCACCTTCTCGAGGCCATCTCGACCAACGAGCCTTGGTGAGCGAACCGCACCGACGGACGAACCGGTAACCGGTTCTACCGGTTTCGTGTCCCACGACGGATCAGGGCACGGACGCCACTCCGTCCACGCGACTGCTGAATGGCCGTGCGCAGTCCGCTGCGTCGACCGGTTTCGGGATCGATGACCGCGGTGGTGTTTCCGCCGAAGCGGCGTTCGGAGGCGGTTTCCGGCGCATCGTCCGCGGTGTCCTTCAGATACTTGTTCGGGAGCGAGAGCTTCGCGATGGTGCGCCACGACTTGGCGTACTGAACCAGGAACGGCCCGGTGGTGTACGGGAGGTCGTATTTGTCGCACAGTTGACGAACCCGCACGGCAATGTCAGCGTACCGATTACTCGGCAGATCCGGGAACAAGTGGTGCTCGATCTGGTAGCTGAGGTTTCCGGACATGAAGTCCATTGCCTTGCCACCCGAGATGTTGGCACTGCCCAGCATCTGTCGCAGGTACCACTCGGCCTGGGTTTCGTTGTCGATGTCCGCCTTGGTGAACTTCTCGGCACCGTCGGGAAAGTGACCGCAGAAGATAATCGCGTTGGTCCACACGTTGCGGATGACGTTCGCGGCGAGATTCGCGGTGAGGGTGCTCTTCCACGCAGGACCGGTGACCGCCGGGTGCACCACGTAGTCCTTGAGTACCTGTTTGCCGATCTTCTCGCCGACCTCGCGCAACTTGCGCTGGGTCACCTCTTTCGGCACCCGACCCTTCGCCACTTTGCCGAGTTCGAGATGCTGTGCGGCAACACCGTATTGGAACATCAACGCCAGCGCCGTGTTGTACGCGAGGTTCCCCGCATTGAACGGTTTCCACCGCTGGTCGCGCGTCACCCGCAGCAGCCCGTATCCGACGTCGTCGTCCATGCCGAGAACGTTGGTGTACTTGTGATGCAGATAGTTGTGCGTCTGCTTCCAGTGCGCGGACGGCCCGGTGTTGTCCCATTCCCACGACGTGGAATGGACCTCGGGATCGTTCATCCAGTCCCACTGTCCGTGCATCACGTTGTGGCCGAGCTCCATGTTCTCGATGATCTTCGAAATCCCGAGCATCCCCGCTCCGAGCAACCAGGCCGGGCGGCGCCTGCTGGCGAACAGGACGGCCCGTCCGCCGACCTCGAGGCTGCGCTGCAGTCGAATGGTGTTGCGTACATACCGCGCATCGCGCTCCCCGCGCGATTCCTCGATGTCGCGACGGATCGCGTCGAGTTCACGACCGAGTGCTTCCACGTCGGCTTCCGTGAGATGCGCGTATTCCTTCACGTCTGCGATGGCCACGGGGGCTCCCTCCCGGCTGATGGTTGTCACACCTGAATGCGTCGCGGCCTACCCTACCGTAAGTTACGGTGTCGTAGGTTACGCGAACGTAGGTGTGGTACATCTCACTTTCGCCGGTGGGAAATCCTCGATTCCGCGCGCGCACGGAGTGCCGACAGGAGCCCACGGCGCTGCCCTGTGACCGGGTCTGTCCGCAGCGATTCGACCATCGCCGCACCGGCATTCCGGAACTTCAACTCCGACGACGTCTCGGGTGCGTCGTCCGCCGTGGCCGTGAGCCAACGGTCGGGCAGCGCCAACTTGTGAATGGTCCGAAGCGCCAACAAGTACTGCTTGGCGAGCGAACCAGTCGTGTACGGAAGGTCGTACTTCTCACACAGGGAACGCACCCGCACCGCGATCTCCGGGTACCGGTTGCTCGGCAGATCCGGGAACACGTGATGCTCGATCTGATAGCTGAGATTTCCGCTCATGAATCCCATGACACGACCCGAATTGAAGTTCGCGCTGCCCAGCATCTGGCGCAGATACCACTCGTGCCGCGTCTCGTTGCGAAACTCCTCGACTGTGAACTTCTCCGCACCGTCCGGAAAATGCCCACAGAAGATCACCACGTAGGCCCACAGGTTCCGTACCACGTTCGATGTCACGTTGGCAGTCAGGGTGCTCTTCCACGCCGGCCCGGTCAGAGCCGGGTACAACACGAAATCCCTACCGACCTGACGGAAGCTCTTGACCGCGAATTCCTTGTTGGTTCGCGAGTTCAGCCTTCCCTCACCGCCCTCGAGGTCGCTGGCGAACTTCAGGTCGTGCAACGCGATCCCCCACTCGAACGTCGCCGCCAGTATGACGTTCGCCAGAGGCTGCAACAGGTTGATCGGGCGCCACGGCTCGTCTCGCGTCATACGCAAGATGCCGAATCCGACGTCGTCGTCCATTCCGACGATGTTCGTATAGGTGTGGTGCGAATAGTTGTGGGCGCGTTTCCAATGATCGGACGGACCCGTCTGATCCCATTCCCACGACTTCGAATGGATCTCGGGGTCGTTCATCCAGTCCCACTGTCCGTGCATCACATTGTGCCCGAGCTCCATGTTCTCGATGATCTTCGACAGCGACAGCATCGCCGTACCGACCAGCCACGCCGGGCGATACTTGCTTCCGAAGAGGACCGCCCGGCCGCCGAGCTCGAGTGCGCGCTGAAGCCGAATCGTTCGCCTGATGTACTGAGCATCGCGCAGACCACGCGACTCCTCGACTTCGAGTCGTATCGAATCGAGTTCCCGCCCCAGTGCTTCGATGTCTGCCGCGCTCAGGTGCGCGAACTCCTTGATGTCGGTGATGGCCACCGTGGTCCTCCGTCTATCGGGATACCCGAGAATAGTCGATCAAGATGAACGGAAGCCCTCAGGCGTCGAGGGTGCAATCGCCGGCGGCCGCCGAAATGCAGGTTTGCACCCGGTCGCCTTCGGCATGTTCCCTGCCCGAACGAAGGTCGACGGCGTGACCCGACAGAATCGGCACCACACACGTCTGGCAGATGCCCATCCGGCACCCGAAAGGCATGAGCACCCCCGCGTTCTCACCGGCTTCGAGCAACGTGGTCGCCCCGTCGATTGTCGTCGTCTTGCCCGACTTCTCGAACCTGACGGTGCCGCCCTCACCCGAGGTGTCCGCGCGGGACACGGCGAATCGCTCGAGGTGAAGGTTTTCCGAGATCCCCTCGTCGGCCCAGCGCTGCTCGATTTCGTCGAGCATGGGCAGTGGGCCGCACGCCCATGTGGTCCGCTCTCGCCAGTCCGGGCACATCTCGTCCAGCGTGTCCAACGCGAACTTGCCGGCTTTTCGAGTGATCTGAACGTGCGAACGATACTCCTGCTGCTCTGCCGCGAGAGCCCGGATTTCGTCTCCGAACATCACATCGTCCTCGGTGCGGGCGGAGTGCACGTGCAGCACGTCGGGATGCCGTCCGCGACGACTCAGGGTACGCAGCATCGACATGACCGGCGTGACACCACTACCAGCGGTGAGGAACAGGATTTTCTCCGGTGGCGGCTCTGGGAGCGCAAAGTTTCCGGTCGGGGTGGCCAACCGGACGATCGTCCCCGACGGCACCCCGTTAACCAGGTGTGCGGACAGGAACCCCTCCGGCATCGCCTTGACCGCGATCGAGATCCGCTTCCCGTCCCAGTTCGGCGGCGACGTCAGCGAATAGGATCGCCAATGCCAGCGGCCGTCGACGTGTAGCCCGATACCGATGTACTGGCCTGGCGCGTAGCCGAAATCGAAGCCCCAGCCCGGCTTGATCACGATCGTTGCGGAGTCCCCAGTTTCCGGCCGCACTTCCACGATCCGCCCGCGCAGCTCGCGCGCCGACCAGAGCGGGTTGGCCAGGTGAAGATAATCGTCCGGCAGCAGGGGGGTCGTGAACCGTGCTGCGACACCGCGCAACCAGTTGAGTCTCGACCTCGCCGCGGGAACGACCTCCGTCGCAGGCGCCTCGATCCAGGCTTTCAGACCCATCCGACCTCCACACTTGTTCATCGCCAACCGATCGGCAGGCATGAACCTACGATAGCGTAGGTTTACGAAGGGCGGTACAGCCGCCGCGGGCGAACGACCTCACATCAGTTCGACGAGAAAAGGCAGCTCCTGCGTCGCGTACCATGCGAGCACGTGATCTTCGGCGTCGCCGAGCACGAACTCCGCGTCCGGATCACCGAGATCCGCTTCGTCGATGACAGCGACCGCACGTTCGATATCCGGCTCGGCTTCGGCCAAGTCGACATGCACCGAGGCAACCTGTGACAACTGCACGGGCGCCGGCAGCCGTACCACCGCGTCATCGAGATCCGGCCGCGGGGTCACATCGTCGATGTCCGCTGCCACCACCGCACGTCGGTGAAAGACCTGCGCATCGGCCGCCACCCGGCCGGCGATCAACCGCAAGGAAGCGCGCGCCGCCTCCCCCATCGCCACCTCTGCCAATTCGTCGTCGTCACCGGACGCATACGCTTCGCGCAGTCGTGCGGTGACCGCGAAAGCCGTCCTGCTCATCGGATCGAACTCCTGGTCGGCCACGAGTTGCTGCAGGATCTCGATGGTGGCTGGGATGTACACCCTCGTCATGTCACGCTCCCCCTTCTTGCCTCGATACGTCACCGGCTGGCATCTCGCAACTCCTCGAGCGATTCGTACAGTAGCGACGCCATGACATCCACGTCGGCCATGGCATCACGGTCCGCATTCAAACCGTAGTGGACCTTGCCGTCGTAAGAGGTGAGCGCGATATTCAACACCTGATTCTTCAGCAACGGCGACACCGGGTACATCTTCAGCATTCGTGCCCCGGCCAGATACAACGGAACCTGGGGTCCGGGCGCGTTGGTGATCATGAGATTGAACATGCGCTGAGACAGACTGCTGGCTGCCCGGGCGCCCATCGCATGCAGGGTCGCGGGTGCGAATCCGGACAGACGAACCAGGGTCTGCGCATTGACCCGCCTCGATTGCCGCGCCTGAGCCTCGGTCGCATGCGCGACGTGGGACAAGCGAACGGCGGCATTCGGTTCACCTACGGGCAAGTCGATCAGAAACGACGACACCATGCTGCGCGGTTCGGACCAGTCGCCGCGTCGGACGCCCATTTCGGGATCGCAATCATCGTCTTCGCCGCCTTCCGGCTCGGCGTACACGGACATCGGAACCAGTGCGCGCACGATCGTCGATTCGGATACCGGTTCCCCCCGGGAGAGCAACCAGTATCGAAGCGCGCCGGAGACCACCGCGAGAATCACGTCGTTTACTTCACACCCGTACCGCTCTTTGATGGCTCGGTAGTCCGCGAGGTCTGTCGTGACGGACGCGAACCTGCGATTCCGTGAGATCGGTGCGTTCAGTGGATTCGACGGTGCGACCTGCGTGGCCGATCGCACCGCGGAAGCGAAGCGCCCCACTGCGCGCACGCTCTCTTCGGTCGTCGACGCGATACCGCCCAGTGCCGATTGCAACCGTGCCAGACCTTCGCGCGGACTGGACACCACTTCCCCGACCGCCGCGGCAATCAGGGTCGCTTCGCTCGGCTCCGGACTCGGCATCCACAGTTCTTCCGGCACATCACGCCCGGCACGGTCCACGTCCAGTATCACCTGACCGATCTCGGGAGCCGACACACCATCCACCAACGACGAGTGCGACTTGGTGAAGATCGCGACACGATTCTTGGACAGCCCCTCCACGAGATACATCTCCCACAGCGGGCAGGAGTTGTCCAGCGGCCGCGACGTCAGACGGGCGATCAGGTCGTTCAGCTGGGTATCCGAACCCGGCTTCGGAAGGGCCGACCGTCGCACGTGATATTCGATGTCGAAATCCGGGTCGTCGACCCACACCGGACGGGCCAGCCCGAACGCGACCTCACGGACCTTCTGCCGATATCTCGGCACGAGACCGAGCCTCGACTCCACCAACTCGAGCAGCTTCTCGTAGTCCAGACCGCCGCGAGGCTGCCGAAAGATCGCGAGCGAACCGACGTGCATCGGCGTACTGCTGTCTTCCAGGAAATAGAAGGAGGCATCCTGCGTGGTGAGTCTTGTCGCCATCGATGTACAGTCCCCTCACTGCCGACAGACTCGCCCCCGAAACGGACTCACAGCCGTCCGGGTTCGTTGTCGGACGAATATCCGATAAGTCGTACTCACCCTAGATCTCGATTACCGCATTCTGCGACGCGACATCCGATTCCATGCCAAGATGATGTCCGAACACGGCCTCGAACGGTCGATTCGGGGACAGTATCTGAGAATCCGGGGGGATCGTCTTGAACGACGCATACATTTATTTGTCGAGTGCACCCAAATGTGAACCACCGACGGACACGCGGCCACCCGCCTCCCGCAACTCACACCGATTGCCCACCGCCCGAACACCCGAACGGCAAGCTACGTCCCAACGGTCACCGGCGCGTAGGTCGCCACACGCCGGAATGTCTCCGCGTCCCACCCATGGGACACACGCCGCGCAACCACGCGTGCGCGACGATGCCCACCGTGCCGCCGAACACGCGATCCGACTCGTACTCGAGGTACTCGATTCACGACGAAGTCCCCGCCAATTGCGTCCGTTCGTCAGCGACGCGATGATCGACGTCGTCAGGTCCCATTCCCATGCCCGGAGTGCCAACAGGCGCCCAGGCACCGCAACTCTTCAGCGGCTTCGGGTTCGGACGGAGAGAAGGGACGGCGCGGAGGTGTTCGGCACCTACTCACGCGGTGACCGCATCTTCGCGTTCGCCGCACACATGAAACGGCGCCGTGTCCACGCGGGAAGGCCTCCCGCGTGGACGGTCACCCAATTGCAGCTGGTGTGATGTCGGCCACCGCCGACCCTCACTTCTTGCGCTTACGTCCCTTGGCCTGAGCCCGTGCGGCTTCGCGGCGTTCGCGGCGAGTTCCCTGCGGGGCCTGCTCGCCGCCCCCGTCACTCGCCCGCCGGCTTGCGCGTGCAGTCCCATCCTCGGCGGGACCCGAATAGGTGAGTCCTCGCGGCTCGTCGGGTTCGAGCCCCTTGGCCCGCAGAGCTGCCGGTGCGGCTGCCCGTTCCCCGTTCGCCGCCGCTGCCGCCTCGACACGAGCCGACTCCGTGGGCAACGGCCGTGGCGACGACGTTGACCGTGCCGACGACGACGCAGTCGCGGCCGCCGATGCCGGCGTCACGCTCACACCGCTACCGGTCTGTGGTGTTTGAGTCTCCACCTGGAGGTTGAAGAGGTACCCGACAGACTCCTCCTTGAGCCCTTCGAGCATTGCGGAGAACATGTCGAAGCCCTCGCGCTGATACTCGACGAGCGGGTCACGCTGCGCCATCGCGCGCAGACCGATGCCCTCCTTGAGGTAATCCATCTCGTAAAGGTGCTCACGCCATTTGCGGTCGAGAACGGACAGCAGAACGCGCCGCTCCAGTTGCCGCATCGAACCGTCACCGGCAAGCCCGTCGATCTCTTCCTCACGCCGACGATATGCCTGCGCGACGTCGTCGAGAACGAGCGCCTTCAGCTCGGAAGGCGACAGGTCGGACAGCTCGCCGTCCTCGTTCTCCCCGGTGAACGCCTTGTAATCGATACCGATCGGGTACAGCGTCTTCAGCGCCGTCCACAGCTGTTCGAGATCCCAGTCCTCGAGGTATCCCTCTGCCGTGGCACCTTCCACGTACGCCGAGACCACGTCGGTGGTCATCTCCTCGACCTGGCCTTCCATGTCCTCACCTTCGAGGATCTGGCGCCGCTCCTTGTAGATGACCGTGCGCTGCTGGTTCATCACCTCGTCGTACTTCAGGACGTTCTTACGAATCTCGAAGTTCTGCTGCTCGACCTGCGTCTGTGCACTCTTGATGGCCTTCGAGACCATCTTCGCCTCGATCGGAACGTCGTCCGGAAGACTCAGGCGCGTCATGATCGATTCGAGAGCCGCACCGTTGAACCGGCGCATCAACTCGTCCCCGAGGGAGAGGTAGAACCGCGACTCGCCCGGGTCGCCCTGACGTCCCGAACGGCCGCGCAGCTGATTGTCGATACGACGAGACTCGTGGCGCTCGGTGCCGAGAACGTACAGACCACCAGCTTCGCGTACGTAAGCAGCGTCGTCCTTCACCTCGACCTTGATCTTCTCGAGCACTCCGTCCCACTCGGCCTCGTACTCTTCCGGCGTGTTGACCGGGTCGAGTCCCTGCCCCCGCAGGGCGAGGTCGGCGATGATGTCCGGGTTACCGCCGAGCACGACGTCCGTACCTCGACCGGCCATGTTGGTGGCCACCGTGACGGCACCGGAGCGTCCGGCCTCGGCGATGATGGTGGCTTCCTGCTCGTGAAACTTCGCGTTCAACACGTTGTGTGGAACGCCGCGTTTCGTGAACTGCTTCGACAGGTACTCCGAGCGCTCCACGCTCGTGGTACCGATCAGTACCGGCTGACCCTTCTCGTGCCGCTCGACGACGTCGTCGACGACTGCGTCGAATTTGGCTTCCTCGGACTTGTAGATCAGATCACCGTTGTCCACGCGCACCATCGGGCGGTTGGTCGGAATCGGGATGACACCGAGGTTGTAGATCTGATGTAGCTCGGCAGCCTCCGTCTCGGCAGTGCCGGTCATGCCGGAGAGCTTGTCGTAGAGACGGAAGTAGTTCTGCAGAGTGATGGTGGCCAAGGTCTGGTTCTCGGCCTTGATCTCGACTCTCTCCTTGGCCTCGATGGCCTGGTGCATGCCCTCGTTGTACCGGCGACCGGCCAGCACACGACCCGTGAACTCGTCGACGATGATGACCTCGCCGTCGCGGACGATGTAGTCCTTGTCCTTGGTGTAGAGCTCCTTCGCCTTGATGGCGTTGTTCAGGTAGCTCACCAGCGGCGAGTTGGCAGCCTCGTACAGATTGTCGATGCCGAGCTGATCCTCGACGAGCTCCACACCCGCCTCGTGCACACCGACCGTGCGCTTCTTGATGTCCACCTCGTAGTGGACGTCTTTCCTCAGCAGCGGTGCGATGCGTGCGAACTCGCCGTACCACTTGCTCGATGCATCGGCGGGACCGGAAATGATCAGCGGCGTACGTGCCTCGTCGATGAGGATCGAGTCCACCTCGTCCACCACCGCGAAGTTGTGACCGCGCTGCACCAGGTCTTCGAGCGAATGCGTCATGTTGTCACGCAGATAGTCGAAACCGAACTCGTTGTTGGTTCCGTAAGTGATGTCCGCCGCATAGGCGGTGCGACGTTCCGCCGGCGTCATGCCGGACAAGATCACGCTCGTTTCCAGGCCGAGGAAACGGTGCACGCGACCCATCCACTCCGAGTCACGTTTCGCGAGGTAGTCGTTGACCGTCACGACGTGCACACCGTCACCGGAAATGGCGTTGAGGTACGCAGGCAACACACAGGTCAGGGTCTTGCCCTCACCTGTCTTCATCTCCGCGATGTTGCCGAAATGCAGGGCGGAGCCGCCCATGATCTGTACGTGGAAGTGTTTCTGTCCGAGAACTCGCCACGACGCCTCACGAGCCACAGCGAATGCTTCGGGAAGCATCTCGTCGAGACTCTCGCCGTCGGCGTAGCGCTTCTGGAACTCGACGGTCTTTGCCTGCAACTGCTCATCCGTCAGCGCTTCGACCTCGGATGACAGGGACTCGACGTGGTCGGCGATGTGCTTGAGCCGCTTGACCATACGACCCTCACCAACACGGAGCAGCTTCGATAGCGACAGCGACGGCACAGTCTTGTTCGTCCTCAAATTCGGCAACAGATGGATGACACATGAATTCCGGCCGTGGTCCGAGAACCGCGGCCGGAATCCATGGTAGGCGTATTCGCGATCAGGCGACTAGGCCGGACCTTTTCGGTGGCCCCTGCCAGGGGTTCGGCAGGCCGGACTCACGCCAGGCGGATCAACCCGTAGTCGAACGCGTGCCGCCGGTATACGACGGACGGGCGGTCCGACTCCTTGTCATGGAACAGGAAGAAGTCGTGTCCTACCAGTTCCATCTCGTACAGCGCATCGTCGACGGTCATCGGCGTCGCGGTGTGTTCCTTGGTTCGCACGATCTGGCCCGGGGCGTGTTCCTCCGGTTCGTAGCCGTCGAGCGAAATATCCGGGGAGATCCCGAGAGAATCGTCCTCCGCGAGCGAGGCTGTGGCCTCGGCAACAGAAACGGGCGTCTTGTCCCCGTAGTGAACCTTCTTTCGATCCTTTGTGCGGCGCAGTCGGCTCTCGAGTTTGGCTGTCACCGATTCGAAGGCTGCATAGAAACTGTCGGCGGAAGCTTCCGCCCGCGCCACGGGCCCTTTACCCCTGGCGGTGATCTCCACACGCTGACAACTCTTCGACTGACGCCGGTTGCGCTCGTGCTGGAGTTCCACATCGAAGTGGTAAATGGAGGGGTCGAAGCGTTCGAGGCGTGACAATTTGTCTGCCACGTATATCCGAAAGTGGTCCGGAACTTCGACGTTGCGTCCTTTGACGACTATCTCGGCATTGGTGGTGTCCGCGCTCGAGTCTGCATCGGACACGTTGTCATCGACGAAAACCGAGGTTTGCGAAGGGGTCGTCACTCGTACCTCCCGATTACGGCCACATCCCTACAGGTAGTGGCGAAGGTGTACATCGGCCGAGAGGGATTCCGCCCGGCTCAAGGTTCGAAGTTCACCTCCTAACCTGTGATTTCGGGTGTGTCCGCGACGCTAGTACGTAACCCGCGCGAGTGCCACTGTTCGACAGAATTTCATACGACACCCGCAAGGACGACGGCCGCAGAGACCCGAATTCCGGCTCCGTGCAGGACCGAGATCGACTCGGCAGCGGTCGCTCCTGTCGTCATGACGTCGTCGACGAAGACCACCGTTGCAGGCTGCCGTTCCGCAGCGGGCGGCGCCTCGGCGAACAGGCTCGCCAGACCACTGCCCTGTGCCGTCAACCGCACACGGCCACGGAGGTTGCCGCGCCGCTGCGCCGCGGACAGCCCGACCGAGTCACGTACGCCCCACCTCATCGACAGAGCGGAGCAGACGGCACTCGAACCCACCGCCGAGGTGGCGGTGCGCGCGACGGGGTCTCCCCCACGTCTGCGTGCGGCCCGGGTTCGCGACGGCGCGGGAATCAACACAAGCGGTGCTGCCGTGTCGAGCACACCCCAGGTACCCAGACGGCCCAGCGCAGCGGACAGCGCTGCTCCCAACGGCATCGCGAGGTCGCGTCGACCCCGCTCCTTCATCGCGATGATTGCGTTTCGTCTCGGTCCCCCGTAGCGACCGAGAGCCCACGCCTGCACCTCGGGGTCGACGCGGGGCGAGAGTTGGATCGGGTGATCGGACAACTCCGCCGCGCACGTCCGACACCATCGGAGACCGGAACTCCCGCATCCGCCGCATTCGGAAGGCAGAACAAGGTCCAGGAGAGCGTCCACTGGTGCAGTATGCGCACCGACCCCGACACCAACCGGTCAGCCGGGCAATATCGGAACGGCCTCTATCCCGGTGAGACCAGGCACCTCACGCCAGTACCGGTCACCATCCGGAGCGTTACTGCTCAGCTCGAACACGGCTCGCGAATCCGCCACGAACTCCGTGCTCGCCGATGCATCGACCGAGACCACGGGCGTCGTGAGGTTCCGACTGGGCAGCGCATCCATCCGGGAGCCGTCCACGGCGACCTGCACCACCGGGGTGTCGTTCGCCGCCCGGGCCACAACGATGGACTTTCCATCGCTCCAGTCCAGCGACAGCGCCGGGCTACCGAGCCCGAGCGCGACCGGGCGCGGGTTCGTCAAAGCGAATGTGCCGTCCGGCCCCTCCACCACGATCGCCGTGTAAACCTTGCCGTCGACGATCAGAGCCGCCCGCACGCCATCACGGGACAGCCGCATTTCGGTGATGTTGGTGCCGAGCGAGGTAACCTCGCCTGCCTCGACGTTGACCACGGACAGCCGGCCGTTGCCCGGGTCGCGAAGCACCCGCACCACCGTGTTGCCATTGACGACCGCCCAGACTGCGCTGCCGTCCGGTGCCCACGTCGGACGTGTGATCGCCCCGCCCTCGAGCGCGGGCGCCGCTGCCGCACCGTATGTACCGACCATGAGGGCATTGGCCGGTTCCGGTGGCGCTCGGCCGGTGTCCGATACCGCAGCCACCAGGTCACCGTTCGCAGACAACCCGACGGATCTCAGGCTGTCGACGGTACCGAAGAACCCGCCAACCGGCGTCACGTCGGAATCGACAACCTTCACCATCGAGCCGTCCCGCAGCGCGTGCAGGCCGACATCGGCACCAGGGGTGGCCGACGGATTCATCGACGCCACGTCAGCGGTGGTCCATCCGTTCGGGAAACGCTGCTCCAACGGCTCTCCGTCCGCCAGAATCACGTACGGGCCGGAGATATCCGAGTTGGCCAGAGTCCACACCACCTGAGCAGCGAACTCGTGCCTGGCCCGCTCGCTCAGGTCACCGAGGCCCTCGAAGTCGATCCGCACGCCACCGAGACCGACGCCGACCTGCCTCGTGCGCCCGTCGGCCTTCGTGATCGGACCACGCACGGACACCCCGTCGAGTGCGTTTCGGACCGCTGGAGCCAGGGCGGGGTTCGGGCCGTCGATCATCAAACCGATCAGCGTCGATACCATCTGAGCCTGTGCACCCGATACCCAACGCGGGTCGGGCACCACTGTCGACCCCGAAGGGTCGAGGAAGTACAACGATTTACGTTCGTACGAATTGAGAAACTGTGTTCGATCCATGATCACGCCCGCCGGCAACTGATCGATCCGCCACTCGCCGTCGACCTTGACCAGCCCGATCTCGGTTTCGAAACTGCCCTCTTCCGGTACGTAGAGCCCGCCGGGCTCGAGCCGTCCCACCTTGTTGGCCCGGATCGTGTAGGTTGCGCGTTCGTCGTTGCGCTGTTCTGGCAGTACGTCGATCTTGTCGACGATGGTCGTGCTCGCCGCGTCATCCCACTTACCGGACACACCGGGCGTGAGGTACTGCCTCGCCGCAAGATGTCCGTCGGCCGGGGCCGTGCTCGCTTCGAAGAAGTCGCGAAGCAACAGATTGGGCTCACGCCCGGGTGTGGGCGCCTCGACGTCGGGCACCCCCGAATCAACGGCAATCGTGCCGATCGCCTGTGGCGCGGACGAGTCGGGAAGACTCGCGCAGCCACCGACGAGAGTCAACGCCAGCAGCCCCACAGCAAGCCCCCGACGCCTCGTCCCCGATATTGCCGTCACTCTCGATGCTCCTGTGCTGCGCTGTCTGACGAATCCTCCATCGACGACGATACGTTCGCGCTTCCCGAGGATGCTGTCGCAGATTCGTGTGCTGCCTCTGACAGTTCATCAGGGGGCGCCGACGGCTCGGTGCCCGGCACCGACGGTCCGTTCACGGGCTCACCGTCCTGTTCGCCGCTCGTTGCCACCGGTGCTGCCGGTAGCGGCTGACCCTGCACATACCGGCCGGTGCCCGGTTTCAACGGCAACGGGCTGGACGCGACCTTGCGCCCGCGCACCCGCGGCAACGTCAACCGGAAGCAGGCGCCCTTCCCGACTTCGCCCCATGCCTCGAGACGCCCGTCGTGCAGTTGGGCGTCCTCCACGCTGATCGCCAGTCCCAGCCCCGTACCACCGGAACGGCGCACGCGCGACGGGTCCGAACGCCAGAACCGATTGAAGACGAGCTTCTCCTCGCCCGCTTGCAACCCGATCCCCTGATCTCGGACGATGAAGGCGAGTGCGTCGTCGTCCGCACGTAGGCGCAACAGCACCGGCTTTCCTTCACCGTGATCGATCGCATTGGCCAGTAGATTTCGCAGTATTCGTTCGACTCTGCGGGGGTCGACCTCGGCGACGACGGGTTCGTCCGGCAGATCGATGATCAGTTCTGTTGCCGTCTCGCGAGCCAGGTGACGCACCGTCGACACCGATGCGCGGGCGCACATCCGCACGTCGAGTTGCTCCGATGCGAGTTCGGCAACGCCTGCGTCGTGGCGGCTGATCTCGAGAAGATCCGCCAGAAGTCCTTCGAAGCGGTCCAGCTCCGCAACGAGCAGTTCCGACGATCGGCGCATGACCGGGTCCAGATCCTCGCTGCCGTCGTGAATGAGGTCGGCTGCCATCCGCACCGTTGTCAGCGGGGTACGGAGTTCGTGGCTCACATCGGAGGTGAAGCGTCGTTGCAGGTTGCCGAACTCTTCGAGTTGGGTGATCTGCTTCGACAGGCTTTCGGCCATCTCGTTGAACGACATCGCCAGTCTGGCCATGTCGTCTTCACCACGAACCGGCATCCGTTCTTTGAGACGACCGTCTGCGAACCGCACAGCAATGCGGGATGCGGACCGAATCGGTAGCACGACCTGCCGTGCGACCAGTAGTGAAACCGCCGCCAACAGGACTGCGAGCACACCGCCGCCGATCAACAACGTTCCGCGTACGAGGGTGAGGGTGGAGTCCTCACTGGCCAGCGGAAACACCAGATACAGCTCGAGGGACGCCAACGACGATCCGGTTGGCGACCCCACGATCAGCGCTGGGCCGGAATAGCCCTCTGGTTCGTCGACGGTCGCGAACTGATAGCTGATTTGACCTTGCCGCACGAAGTCGCGCAGGGATTCCGGAATCTGACCGGCTGGCCCCGACGAAGCCGGGGGACGTGGACCGTCGCCGCCGACGATCAGTACGGGCTCGAACGTTCCGGCCGCACCGGACGCCTCTCCCGAGTCGGAGCCCCGGTTGGTCAGAGCCGACGCCGCACCGTCCAACTGCGTCGACACCGAGGCGGCATCGTCAGCCCCTGCCAGTTGCGCTTCCACCGTGCTGCGGGCGCGATCCATTTCCTCGGTCGCAGCAGCGATCTTGCTTTCGAGCAGACGATCGGTGATCTGACTGGTCAGCACCACACCCAGCACCAGGATGACGATCATCGACAGGGACAGGGTGGATGCGACCACGCGCAGCTGCAAGGATCGGCGCCACGTGTGTGCGAGCGTGTTGCTCATCGACTGGCTCCACCGAACGATCGGTGTGAGCCGCCGATTCACACGACGGCGCCATCGTGAGACACCTGTCACGGCGGTCCGGCCTTGTAGCCGACCCCCCTGACCGTCAGAACCACGTCCGGATTCTCGGGATCAGTTTCGACTTTCGATCGAAGCCGCTGGACATGCACGTTCACGAGCCTGGTGTCGGCGGCATGCCGGTAGCCCCACACCTGTTCGAGCAAGACCTCGCGCGTGAACACCTGACGCGGTTTCCGCGCCAGCGCCACCAGCAAGTCGAATTCGAGCGGAGTCAGTGAAATCAGCTCGTCTCCGCGGCTCACCTTGTGTGCAGGAACGTCGATGACCAGGTCGGCGATGCTGAGAAGTTCCGCCGGTTCGTCCTCGGTCCGGCGCAGTCGAGCACGGACCCGAGCGACCAGTTCCTTCGGCTTGAACGGTTTCATGATGTAGTCGTCCGCACCCGACTCGAGACCGAGAACCACGTCGACGGTGTCGGTCTTCGCTGTGAGCATCACAATCGGCACACCGGAATCCGCACGCAGCACCCGGCACACGTCGATTCCGTTCATCCCGGGCAGCATGAGGTCGAGCAGCACCAGATCCGGGCGGGTCTCACGCACGGCAGCCAGCGCTTGGGTGCCGTCACCCACGACATACGGATCGAAACCCTCGCCGCGAAGAACGATCGTGAGCATCTCAGCGAGCGCCGTGTCGTCATCGACGACCAGAATCCTTGGTTTCATATCCCTATCGTTACATTCCGGAAGCGTTCAGCAGGGCGTTGGGCTCACGGCGCGCCGTGATCTCCGTACGAGAGTGCCAGCTTTTCGGCGATGGCGCTCGGATCGGTGTCCGGTCCCACCACCCACCAGGGCGAGATCCAGTTCGAATCGGCGAGTTCCCGGTACACCGCGCCGGTGCGCGCCTGCAGGCCGCCGTCCCTCTCGTATGCGTCCAGGGCGCGCGCAGAATCGGCGGCTTCACGCCCGCGCGCCCGCTCGCCTGCGATATCGACCGGGACATCCAGATAGATCTGCAGGTTCGGGCGCGGCAACGCGAGCCGTCCGAACTCCAACTCTGCGATCCAGTCCACGTAGTCGCCGTCCGCATCCTGATGCAGGCGTGCTGCGCCGTAGGCCGCGTTCGAGGCCACATAGCGATCGAGGATGACGGCGTCGTGCCTGGCCAGCAGTTCGTGCAGGTCGTCGGCCGCATCCTTGCGATCTGTTGCCCATACGGTCGCCATGCCGTACACCGACTCGGCGAGGTCCCCATGGTGCCCTTTCAGCGCCTCCGCACCCAGGTCGGCGTGCACCGAATTCCCGTACCGCGGAAACGCCATCGTGCCGACGGAAAGGCCGCGCTGTTCGAGGAGCGTCGTCACCTTGCCGACGAGGGTGCGTTTACCCGCACCGTCGAGGCCTTCCAGAGCCACCAGTGTTCCCGAGACAGATCCCACCAACGCAGCCTATCCTCCGGCCGAACGGCGCCGACCGGAGGAGGGACACGCGGGTATCAGTAGCGGTAGTGCTCGGGCTTGTACGGCCCTTCCACGTCGACACCGATGTATTCGGCCTGATCCTTCGTGAGCTTGGTGATGCTGCCACCCAGAGCCTCGACGTGGATCTTCGCGACCTTCTCGTCGAGGTGCTTCGGGAGTCGGTACACCTCGTTGTCGTACTCGTTCGGCTTGGTCCACAGCTCGATCTGCGCGATGACCTGGTTCGAGAAGCTGTTGCTCATCACGAACGACGGATGTCCGGTGGCGTTGCCCAGGTTGAGCAGACGCCCTTCGGACAACACGATGATCGAGTGCCCGTCGGCGAAGGTGAACTCGTCGACCTGTGGCTTGATGTTGACGCGCGTGACATCGTCGGCTCGTTCGAGGCCGGCCATGTCGATCTCGTTGTCGAAGTGGCCGATGTTGCCCAGGATCGCCTGGTGCTTCATCTGCTTCATGTGCTCGAACGTGATGATGTCCTTGTTGCCGGTGGAGGTGATCACGATGTCGGCCCAGCCGATGGCCTGCTCGACGGTCTTGACCTCGTATCCGTCCATGAGCGCCTGCAACGCGTTGATCGGGTCGACCTCGGTGACCGCGACGCGCGCACCCTGTCCGCGCAGCGCCTCCGCGCAACCCTTACCGACGTCGCCGTAGCCGCAGACGAGGGCAGCCTTGCCGCCGATCAGAACGTCCGTACCGCGGTTGATGCCGTCCAGCAGTGAATGGCGGGTGCCGTACTTGTTGTCGAACTTGCTCTTGGTGACCGAGTCGTTGACGTTGATCGCCGGGAACGTCAGCTCACCGGCAGCCGCAACCTGGTAGAGGCGCAGGACGCCGGTCGTGGTCTCCTCGGTCACGCCCTTCACCGACTCGGCGATGCGGGTCCACTTCGTCGAGTCGGCCTCGAGCGAAGCACGCAACAGGGCGAGGAACACCTTGTACTCGTCGGAGTCCTGATCGTCGTCCGTCGGCGGAACCACACCGGCCTTCTCGAACTGCGCGCCCTTGAGCACCAGCATGGTGGCGTCACCGCCGTCGTCGAGAATCATGTTGGCGGGCTTGTCGGCGTCCGGCCAGGTGAGCATCTGCTCGGCTGCCCACCAGTACTCCTCGAGTGTCTCGCCCTTCCATGCGAACACCGGAATACCCTGGGGCTCCTCCGGAGTGCCGTGCGGACCGACCACGACGGCAGCCGCAGCGTGGTCCTGGGTGGAGAAGATGTTGCACGACGCCCAGCGGACCTCGGCGCCCAGCGCGGAGAGCGTCTCGATCAGGACCGCAGTCTGGATGGTCATGTGCAGGGAGCCCGAGATACGGGCACCCTTCAGGGGCAGTACCTCTGCGTATTCGTGGCGCAACGCCATGAGGCCCGGCATCTCGTGCTCGGCCAACCGGATTTCCTTACGGCCGAACTCGGCGAGCGAGAGATCCGCGACCGTGAAGTCGATCCCGTTGAGATGGGTCACCGTCGGTGCGGTGGAGTCTGAGGTCGTCATCTGCCTCTCCTGGTTGGCTGCTGCTGTTCGCCCAAGGTTATCGGTAGTCGGCGCCGTTCACGCACCTCACCTAGTCCGCCGAGGTCGCCGCCGCGGCACCGGAGGCATCGGAATCGTCCGGTCCCGTCGAATCATCTTCGCCGACACCAGCACTCCGCTTGCCGAGAACGGAGTTGTGCCGACTGTAGAAGAAGTAGACGAACATGCCGATCACCATCCAACCGACGAAGCGAAGCCAGGTCTCGACCGACAAGTTGAGCATCAGCCACAGACACGCGACCACGGCAAGAATCGGAATCCACGGCACGAACGGCACCCGGAACCCACGTTCGAGATCGGGGCGCTTCTTGCGTAGCACCACGACACCGATCGATACGAGCACGAAAGCGAAGAGCGTCCCGATGTTGACCATCTCTGCCAAAGTGAACATCGGGAAGAGACCGGAGAGCGCCGCGACGACGACACCGACGACGAGTGTGATGCGTACGGGAGTGCCATGACGGCCGGTGGTGGACAGGCCGCGCGGCACCAGACCGTCGCGTGACATCGCGAACAGCACACGTGTCTGGCCGAGCAACAGGACCATCACAACCGTTGTGAGTCCCATCAGCGCACCGAACGAGATGACGTTGCTCGCCCAGTCCAGCCCGTGGATCCCGAATGCCGTCGCAAGCGTCGCGCCCTCACCGGACAGCTCGCGGTAGTCGACCATCCCGCTCAGAACGACCGTCACGGCCACGTACAGCACGGTGACGATGACCAGCGACCCGAGAATGCCACGCGGCAGCGCCTTCTGCGGCTCCTTCGTCTCCTCCGCGGTGGTAGCCACCACGTCGAATCCGAGGAACGCGAAAAAGACCAGGCTCGCAGCTGCGAGGAGTCCGTACCAGCCGAATGTGCTGCCGCCGGCGCCGGTCAGCATGGAGAGGAGCGACTGGTGAATGCCGGACCCGGTGTCGCTGCTCTCGGAGGGCGGAATGTACGGCGAGTAATTGTCGGTGTCGATATAGAACGCGCCGACCGCCACCACGAGCAGCACCACCGCCACCTTGATCGTGGTGATCACCAGTGACACCCGCGACGACAGCTTCGTTCCCGTCACCAGCAAGCCGGTGATGAGCGCGACGATCGCAACAGCACCCCAGTCGAACTGGACCGAGCCGATCATCACCGTCGGCGACACCACATCTGCGAGGACGTCGGCAAGGTACAGCGACCACCCCTTGGCCACCACCGACGCGGCCAGTGTGAACTCGAGAACGAGGTCCCAACCGATTATCCACGCCACGAACTCACCGAATGTCGCGTACGAGTACGTGTATGCACTGCCGGCGACGGGCACCGTCGAGGCGAACTCGGCGTAGCACAGGGCCGCGAGACCACATGCCACTGCCGCGATCACGAAGGCGAGAGAAACGGACGGCCCCGCGACGTTTCCGGCAGTTTGTGCCGTCAGTGTGAAGATTCCGGCACCGATGACGACTGCGACACCGAACACCATCAGGTCCCAGGACGTCAGATCTTTCCGGAGCTTCTTACCCGGTTCGTCTGTGTCGGCGATCGACTGCTCGATCGACTTGGTGCGAAACAACCCGGATGCGCGCTTGTCCGAATCGACCACAGTTGTCTCCTTCGTCCGTCGCCGCCGTCAGCCTAGGGGTTCACCGGCCTGAGCAAGTCCGGTTCCAGGTAGATGATGCGCGCCGACGGCACCGCTTCGCGCACTCGAGCTTCTGCGCCGTCGATCGCCGCGGCGATCTCCGTGATGTCGGACCCGCGGGCAATGCCCAACTTCGCCGCCACCAGCATTTCCTCCGGCCCGATGTACTGAGTCTTGATGTGGATGATGCACTCGATATCGGAGCCGTCGACGAGGGCAGCACGGATACGACGTTCTTCGTCCGGGGTCGCTCCTTCACCGATCAGCAAGCTCTTCATTTCGATGATGAGGATGATCGCGATGACGCCCAGGAGTGCACCGATGCAGAGGGTCCCGATGCCATCCCACACGGGATCGCCGGTGAGCATGGACAATCCGACGCCACCGAGGGCGAGGAAGAGTCCGACCAGGGCGCCGAAGTCTTCGAGAAGCACCACGGGAAGTTCCGGGCTGCGGGACGTCCGAACGAACGACCACCAACTCTTGGCGCCCTTCATCGGTCGTGATTCCTTCATCGCCGTGTAGAAGCTGAACGTTTCCAACCCGATGGCCACCAGCAAGATGACCACAGCCACTATCGGGGACGACAGATCCTCGGGATGCTGAATCTTGTGGATACCCTCGTAGATCGCGAACATCGAGCCGAGGGTGAACAGTACGAGTGCGACGACGAAGGAGTAGAAATACCGATTGCGCCCGTACCCGAACGGATGCAGGTCGGTTGCCTCACGCTCGGCCCGCTTCTGTCCGAGTAGCAGCAGACCCTGGTTCGACGTGTCGGCCACCGAGTGCACGGACTCGGCGAGCATCGACGACGATCCCGTGATGAGATACCCGGTGAACTTGGCGACTGCAATACCCGCATTCGCGCCGAGCGCCGCGAGAATCGCCTTCTTACCCCCATGTGCCGACACCGGCAACTCCTTCCGTGGAGCCTCGCGCCCGCATCGAATATGACGTGGGGCGGATCACAGGCTACGCGACGGGCGTACCCACCGTTGCGCAGAACACCTGTGTGTCCGGATCACGCGCCTCGACCGTCACGGCAGCGTCGGCTGCGGAGAGCCAGGCGGCAGCACCCTGATCGAGGTACAGCTCCCCTTCCCCGCTGGTGAGGCGTGCATGTCCACCGGTGCACAGCAGAATCCGAGGTCCGCCGGATTCCAGCGTGTGCGTGCACATACCCGGAGTGTCCGACGACAACTCGAGTCGGGAGAGGGTGAATTCGGGTGCCGGTGTCGCATAGCCGAACTCGACCGCGTTACCGAACCGGTCGGCCTCGAGCACCGGCAGATCCAGCGTTTCGAAATCGAGCACCTTCAACAGTTCGGGCACGTCCACGTGCTTGGGAGTCAGACCGCCACGCAGCACGTTGTCGGAGTTTGCCATGATCTCGACGGCTGTGCCGTGCAGGTATGCGTGCAGATTCCCGGCATCGAGATACAGCCCCTGGCCGGGCTCTAGTGTGATGCGGTTCAGCAACAACGATGCGAGCACTCCGGCATCGCCGGGATATGCCTCCCCGAGTTCCAACGCGGTGCGGATCTCCGACACGAACTCGGAGTCGCCACCACTTGCCAGATAACGCACGCAACCTTCCAGAACCGCCGGCATCAGTGAAGCCAGCACAGGCGGGGGCAACGTGATCCAGGTCGTGAACAGCGCCCGCAGGCCATCCGAATCCGGCTGCCCGGCAAGCAGACCCGCATACGATTCGAGCTCGGGTACATCGATCGCGCTCAGCAGCTTCACCGTACGTCGCGGATCACGGAAACCTGCCAGTGCGTCGAACGTACTGAGAGCGACGACGAGTTCCGGTTTGTGACTGTTGTCCCGGTAGTTGCGTACGGAAGAATCGAGCGGGATCTCCGCCGCGTTCTCCTTCTCGAACCCTTCCCGCGCCTGTTCCGCACTCGGATGTGCTTGCAGTGACAGCGGCTCCTCCGCTGCCAGCAGCTTCAGCAGAAAGGGGAGTCGCGCACCGAACGAATCCACCGAATCCGCTCCGAGCTGGCCGACGGGGTCGGCGTCGACCACATCGAGCAACGATTGCGTTCCGTCGCCCGTGACGACGCGAGCCGGGTCGCCTGGATGGGCACCCAACCACAATTCGGCTTCCGGATGCGGTGCGGGCACCGGCAGTCCGCGCAGTTCGGCGATAGCGGTGCGCGAACCCCAGGCGTACGAGCGCAGCGCACCTTCGAGTAGGTGCACTAGCGCCCGCCCGTCAATCGGAGGTATGCAGCCGCCATGTCGAGGCGCGTAGCGAGCACTGCCGCCTGCTCGAACTCGCATGGCGCAGCCTCACCCACCTCGTCCGGGTCGGTCACGACGAGCACACCGTCCGGAAGCCCGGTCAGTCGCCGCTCGGTGGCGTGCCGAGAGGTGCGCGAGGCGAGGGCGAAGAATCTGACCGGTTCGTCACCGGTCGGACCGTCGAGATCCGGATCGTGAAAGATGGGATCGCTGTGCGGCGAGTCGACCACCGGCGACGCCAACGCGGCACCTGCCTGCAGCGCATCGGCGAGTTCGGCGGCCGCTGCGACCCGGCCGGAGTACAGCAACGCCTCGGCCCCCGCACGAGCAAGTTCGACGGCGGGTTCGGTGTCCCCGACGAGAACGATTCGGCGACCGTGCATGCGGGCGGCCAGCGACTTCGCCGGGTTGTGAAAAACCTCGTTGACCGGGCTGTCGCGCAGTGCTTCCGCATCAACTGCATCCGCCAGCTCGGGCAGATTCGCAAGAGCAGTGTTCGGCTTAGATTCGAGTGTCGTCACGACGGCGAGGTACACCGCACAGAAACGCGACAGCCCATGGTGCAGTGCCGTCGGAATTCGCGGCGGCAGCACCATCGCCCGACCGGCAGACGCCCCGCGCACGGGCCCCTCGTCCGGGGCGGCAACCACGACTTCGGCTCCGCGCCGCAGCGCGCCGTCGACGGCGTCTGCGAGCCGAGGGTCACCAGCGTCGTCGCCGGCGACAACCACGACGTCCAGAGATCCGACCCACCGTGGAGTGTGCGATGCGTGCACAAGGGGAAAGCCGATATGAGGGCCCAGTAGAGCGGTGACCAGTGACGCAGCCCGCCCAGCTCGTCCGGCCCCGGTGACCAGCACGACGCTGCGTGGGCGCAGGCCACTCAACCGGTCGAGGACTCCCTCCTGCACGGCAAAGTGAGTGGCCCGAATCTGGGCACCGCCCGTCGCCGCCGACCGCAGCATCCCGTCGACGTCAGCACCCACCAGTGCGTCACCGTCGTCGAGGTCCAACAGGGGCATCGGCGCTGTCATGGCACCGCACCCCCTTTCCTCGTCACTTGCGCTTACTTCAACTATGGCAGTCAGGCCCGCACGATGCCCAGTATCTCAGCCACCAATGCCTCGACGTCCGAGGTGGTCGGTGCCTCCACGTTCAACCGAAGCAGCGGTTCGGTATTGGAGGCCCGCAGATTGAACCAGCTGTTGCCGTTCAGGTCCACCGTCACACCGTCGAGTCGGTCCACCGAGTTGGTCCGGTCGGCGAACGCCGCCACCACGGCCTCGGTGCGTTCGGATGCGTCGGCGACGGTCGAGTTGATCTCTCCCGAGGCCGCGTACCTCTCGTACTTCGCCATCAGCTCGGACAGCGGTCGGTCCTGCTCGCCGAGAGCGGCAAGAACGTGCAATGCAGCGAGCATTCCCGAGTCCGCACCCCAGAAGTCGCGGAAGTAGTAGTGCGCCGAGTGCTCGCCCCCGAAGACCGCGCCGGTTTGTGCCATCTGCGCCTTGATGAACGAGTGTCCCACCCGGGTCCGCACCGGCGTGCCCCCGAGTTCGGTGACCAACTCCGGCACCGCACGCGAGGTGATCAGATTGTGAATGATCGTCGCGCGCGGCTCCTTGGTCAGCTCGCGCTCTGCGACCAACGCCGTCACAGCAGATGGTGACACCGGCAGACCGCGCTCGTCGACGACGAAGCATCGGTCCGCGTCACCGTCGAAGGCGAGCCCGATGTCGGCGCCCGTGTCCTGGACGTGGCGCTGCAGATCCACCAGGTTCGCCGGGTCGAGGGGGTTGGCCTCGTGGTTCGGAAACGTTCCGTCGAGTTCGAAGAACAGGTCCTTCACCGTCAGCGGAAGCGGTCCGAAGACCGCGGGAACGGTGTGCCCGCCCATCCCGTTGCCGGCATCGACTGCCACGGTGAGTGGACGCAGTTCCGACAGGTCGACGAGGCCACGAACGAACGATGCGTAGTCTTCGAGCACATTCCGCTCGGTGACGGATCCGGGGGCACCGTCGAACCCCGGTACGCCGGCCACCAGTTCGGAAGAGAGGGTGGCGAGTCCGGTGTCCTGACCGACCGGCTTGGCTCCGGCACGGCACAGCTTGATGCCGTTGTACCGCGCCGGATTGTGGCTCGCGGTGAACATTGCGCCCGGGCAGTCGAGAAGACCGGAAGCGAAGTACAACTGGTCCGTCGAGGCCAGGCCGACGTGAACCACGTCGAGGCCCTGCGCAGTGACTCCTTCAGCGAATGCCTGCGACAGTTCCGGGGACGAATCTCGCATGTCGTGCCCGATGACGACACGGTCGACACCGTCGTCGTCTCCGCGGGCGAGCCGTGCGAACGCACCGCCCACCTCCCGCACGAGGTCGGCGTCGATTTGTTCACCGACAACTCCCCGCACGTCATATGCCTTGATCACGGCGTCAACGGACTCGGCTGATCGCGCCACTTCTGATTTCTCCTTCACACCAGTGCTGGCGCAAGCGTAATGCCTCGTGCGGCCGGGCCGTCAGTTGGCAGGATCGGGCAGCACCCGCAGATGGCCACGACGGCCGGTGCGTATGTTCGCGGACTGGACCGACGCCGACACACCCTCGTCGGCAGGTTCGTCCTGCTCACCGCTGCCGCGGTCCCCCAGGCCGGCCTCCCGCACTGCTTCCGCGAGTGCCGTCAGATCGTCCTCGTCCGGGGTACTCGACGAGAAGCCACCTTCGTACCGAACCAGCTCCCAGCCCTTGGGTGCCGTAATGCGCGACGCATGCGTCTCGCACAGATCCCACGAATGCGGCTCGTCCACCGTAGCGAGCGGCCCGACGACGGCCGTGGAGTCCGAGTAGACATACGTGAGCGTCGCGACAGCCGAGTTCTTGCACCCGGGGCGGCAGCATCGACGCAGAGATCTCACAGTTGGGAACCCTAGTCCTCTCCTCGTCGCAGACCTACTCGGACACACCGGGCAAATCCGAATGCGATCCGTGATCACCGGCGCGCGACGACCGGTGCCGTAATGTCCCGTGCATGGCCCGACCCGGACGCAGACGACCGACCAGCAGTCGATCCGTGGATCGGCGGGGTCGTGGGCTTCGCAGTTCCGTCTTTCCCCCCGATGTGCCTGCACGTCGCACACGCGCGGAAATGTTCGATCTCGTGGTGCTCGACGCCTTCGTCCCCATCGACGCCATGTGGCACAACCGTCTGACCAAGCTGGACATCGCAGTCGACGAGGTACCGAAGATTCGCGCACTGGACCCGGACTCGGTCAACTGGCCGGACGAAGTGGTTGCCGACGGCCCCGTTCCGTTGTCCAGACTCATTCCGGCGGGCATCGACCGGCACGGCGCCGCGACGCGTGCTCGTGTCGTGCTGTTCCGGCGCCCCCTCGAACGGCGAGCAGAGGATCCGGACGAACTCGCGGAACTCGTCCACGACGTTCTGGTGCACCAGGTGAGCACCTACCTGGGCGTCGCCCCCGATGTCATCGACCCCACCCTGCCGGACGAAGACGACGACTGACGAAACCTGTCAGACGATGCCGCGCTTGAGGCGACGGCGCTCACGCTCGGAAAGACCACCCCAGATTCCGAACCGCTCGTCGTTGGCCAATGCGGACTCGAGGCACTCGTCCTTGACTTCGCATCCGAGGCAGATTCGTTTGGCTTCTCTCGTGGAGCCACCTTTTTCGGGGAAGAAGGCCTCGGGGTCGGTTTGCGCGCACAGGGCACGTTCCTGCCACTGATCCTCGATCGTGTCGAACATTTCGTCGAATCCGGGAACCAGACTCAACGTGGGCCGATCGACCGGCTCGTGTGCGGGTGCGCCCTCGGCTGCGCCCACTTCGGAATTGGTCTGCGATTCTCCGCTCATTGCGCTGTTGCGAGCTACGAACTCGACATGCTCACTGGGCATCGTTTCGCCTCCTAACCTTCGATTGCGCAGACATTCTTCTTGTTCGGTCCGCCGAGCTCGTGCGAACTCGGTAACCATGCCGCAACTCGATCTCGTACCGAACCCGCATTCACGGCGTTCGAACGCTCGTTCGAATCGATAGGTGCTGCAAGCGATTCCACCTCGCAACAACCGAATGACATAGCTGTGATTACACACGTCCAGCGTGTCGCGGTCAAGCGAACGGGTAAATCTCCATTACTATTTCGCGCCGCCCTTCGGTACTCGAGCGCAGCCTCCTCCACACGTCGCGGCAAATGGTTTGCGGCGAAGTTGCGCACCCTCCCCGAACGACGTAGTTCTCCGATACGAATAGGCTCGGGGCCGTGAACGTGACTGTATTGGTTGGCGGCGTCGGCGGGGCGCGATTCCTACAAGGCGTGCAGAGCTTCCTGAGCAGGTTCCCTGGCAAAGGAGGTGAGGACGACGCGCATCGGATCACTGCGGTGGTCAATGTCGGCGACGACGTCTGGATGCACGGGCTGAGAATCTGCCCCGACCTCGACACGTGCATGTACACCCTGGGCGGCGGAATCGACACCGAGCGCGGCTGGGGTCATGTCGGCGAAACATGGAACGCCAAGGAAGAACTGGCCGCATACGGCGCGAAGCCGGACTGGTTCGGCCTCGGCGATCGAGACATCGCGACGCACCTCATCCGTAGCCAGATGCTGCGTACCGGATACCCTCTCTCGGCCGTGACCGAGGCGCTGTGCAACCGCTGGCAGCCCGGCGTGGCGCTCCTTCCGGTCACCGACGACCGCAGCGAAACACACGTCGTCATCACCGATCCCGAGGACGGCGAGCAGAAAGCCGTCCACTTCCAGGAATGGTGGGTGCGGCACCGCGCTCAGGTGGACACCCACAGTTTCGCGCACATAGGTGCAGAGCAAGCGAAGCCGGCTCCCGGCGTGCTCGAGGCGCTCGAATCCGCCGACATCGTGCTGATTGCGCCGTCCAACCCCGTCGTCAGCGTCGGCGCCATTCTCGCGGTGCCGGGCATCCGCGGCGCCCTGCGCACCACGGCAGCCACGGTGATCGGACTTTCTCCGGTCGTCGGCGGAAAACCGCTGCGCGGCATGGCAGACGAGTGCCTGAACACCATCGGCGTCGAGACGTCCGCAGAAGCCGTCGGCCGCTATTACGGCGCACGTTCGGACACCGGCCTACTCGACGGCTGGTTGGTCCACGACACCGACACCGCAGACGTCCCGGGTGTGGACGTTCGCAGCATTCCGCTGATCATGACCGACCCGGAAACCACCGCAAACATGGTGCAGGTCGCGTTCGACATGGCTGGACTGGCCCTGTGACACACGATCCGACCGACGACCTCGCGGGAGTCGATCACGCACCGGGCGGCTGCATCGAACTGCGACCCGTCGCCGGGCTCCCCGAGTTCCGGCCGGGTGACGACCTGGCGGCAGCCGTGGCGGCAGCCGCACCCTGGCTGGCGAACGACGACATCGTGATCGTCACGAGCAAAGTGGTCTCGAAGGTCGAGGGCCGCATCGTCGTGTCCCCCACCGACCCCGACGAGCGCGATGCAGCGCGCAGACGGCTGGTCGATCAGGAGGCGGTTCGCGTGCTTGCACGCAAAGGCCGGACCCTCATCACCGAGAATCGTCTCGGCATCGTCCAGGCTGCGTCCGGTATCGACGGTTCCAACGTGGACGGCGGCGAATTGGCCCTCCTCCCCACGGATCCCGATGCGAGCGCACGCGCCCTGCGCGAGCGCATCCGGGACCTGTTGGGCGTGACGGTAGGTGTCGTGATCACCGACACGATGGGCCGCGCCTGGCGCACCGGTCAGATCGACGCTGCTATCGGATCGTCCGGACTGCCGGTCCTGCACGCCTACGCCGGTGCCGTCGACGGGCAGGGCAACGAGTTGTTCGTCACCGAGGTCGCGATAGCGGACGAGATCGCAGCGGCCGGAGACCTGGTGAAGGGCAAACTGGGCGGTGTCCCCGTGGCCGTTCTGCGAGGCCTGTCGCCGCACGACGACGGCTCCACTGCGCGCACTCTCGTTCGCGAGGGCGCCGAAGACCTGTTCTGGCTCGGGACCGAGGAGTCGTTCGCGCGGGGTCGTTCAGAGGCACTGCTGCTGCGCCGCTCGATTCGCCGATTCTCGGACCAGCCCGTCGACCCGGACATCGTGCGCGGCGCCGTCGACGAGGCGCTCACGGCGCCTGCACCGCACCACACCAGACCGGTTCGCTTCGTGTGGTTGCGTACGGACGACGTACGTAACCGTCTTCTGACCGCGATGCGCGAACAGTGGCGCTCCGACCTGACCGGCGACGGCGCGCCCGCCGACTCGGTCGACCGGCGGGTGGCGAAAGGGAACATCCTCTTCGATGCCCCCGAAGTCCTGATTCCGTTCTGCGTACCGGACGGTGCGCATTCGTATCCGGACGCGCGCCGAACCGCAGCCGAATCGACGATGTTCACCGTCGCCGTGGGTGCCGCGGTGCAGGGCCTCCTGGTCTCGCTGGCGACCAAGGGGCTCGGGAGTTGCTGGATCGGGTCGACCATCTTCGCCGCGGACCTCGTCCGCAGCGTCCTCGACCTGCCCGAAGACTGGGAGCCGTTGGGCGCCATCGCCGTCGGACACCCGACCGAGCCGCTGACCCTGCGTGAACCCGTAGGAGCCGGCGACGCCCTGGTAGAACTGTGAACGCGGTCGAACGGTGAACGCGGCCGGACAATGAACACAGGAGAGCGATGAGCGCCCGGACTCTGCACGATTCGGCTGTCCTACAGCTCGACAATTGGCGTCCGTCCGACCCCGCAGACGAATCGCTGCGGCACACCATGCTGGCGTTTCTCGATTCGGCACCCGAAGGATGCCTACGCGAACACGCTCCAGGTCATATCACCGCGTCCTCGATCGTCCTCGACGAGGCCGGTGAACACGTGCTGCTGACACTGCATCCCAAGGTCGGCCGGTGGATACAGCTGGGTGGTCACTGCGAGGAATCCGACGACACCGTGGTCGATGCGGCTTTGCGTGAGGCTCGCGAGGAGTCGGGTATTCACGACCTGGCCATCGATCCGAACCTCTTGTCTGCGCATACGCATCCGATCACGTGTTCCCTCGGGCGCCCGACCCGTCACCTCGACCTACGGTTCGTGGTGCGGGCCACGAACGGCGCGCGCATCCTGCGCAGCGACGAGTCCATCGACCTGCAATGGTTCCCCGTCGGCGACCTTCCTGCCGGGGCGGAGAAGGATACGATCGACAATCTCGTTCAGCGGGCCGAGCAGCGTCAACGAACCCGCTCGAGCTGAGGTCGCTTCGCGCTCACACCGTCGCCGGACGATGTGCCGCGCACCCGCCTACCGATCCACGGCAGCAGAAAGTCCTTGGTCCACAGCAGATCCGAGCGAAGTTGTGCGGGCTTGTCCGGTTCCGGTGCGGGTCCGAGATCGAGGCGGACGGCGTCGTGGTCGATTCCGAGGACATCGAGCACACGCGCCGCCATGTTCTGGTGACCGGCGCTGGACATGTGCAACCGGTCCCAGTCCCACATCCGCATGTCCTGATACTCGGCGAACCGCCAGAAGTCGACCACGGTGGCACCGTAGCGCTCGGCGACTTCACGCACGAGTTCGTTGTAGATGGCAGCTCGCCCCCGCAGCATCCCGAACACGGGCGCCCAGCCGGCGTCGTAGGCAGTGAACACCAACACTCTTGCGCCGGAAGCGGCCAGCCTCGCGATGCCGGACTCGTAGTACCCGACGATCGCATCCAGGTCGATGCCTGGACGCATGAGATCGTTCCCGCCCGCATAAATCGTCACCAGGTCCGGTCGCAACGCCACCGCAGCGTCGACCTGCTCGTCGACGATCGGTACCAGTAGCCGCCCGCGCACAGCCAGATTCGAATAGGTGAACTCGGGATTGTTCACCGAAAGCTGTTCCGCAACACGGTCGGCCCAACCGCGGAGCCCGTTCGGGTAGCGCTCGTCCGGGTCGCCTACGCCTTCGGTGAAGGAGTCGCCCACGGCCACATACCGCTGATAATCGTGAGTACTCATCAGACGTCCGTACTGAAGCGGACACCACCGTCCGGCAACACCACACCCGGCCACACTCGCGCGCCGCGCAGCAGTTCGCAACGGGCGCCCACGTCGGCGCCGTCACCGATCACCGCATCACGGACCAGCGCCCGGGGCCCGATCCTGGCACCGAACCCGATGATGGTTCGTTCCACCGTCGCACCGGCTTCCACCACCGCTCCGTCGAACACGACCGCACCGTCCAGCCGTGCCCCGGCACCGACTTCGGCTCCGCGACCGACCACTGTTCCGCCGATCAGCACGGCCCCCGGCGCCACACCGGCACCGGGGTGGACGAGCGACTCACCGCGCGGGCCTTCGAGCGCCGGCGAGGGCGCAATGCCACGAACGAGGTCGGCCGAGCCGCGAACGAAGTCCTCCGGCGTTCCCATGTCGCGCCAGTACGAACTGTCCACATGGCCGAACACACGCGCGCCCTCGGCCAACAACGCCGGGAACACTTCGCGTTCCACCGATACCGCACGCCCCTCCGGGATCTGCTCGATCACCGAACGCTTGAACACGTAGCAACCGGCATTGATCTGATCCGTCGGCGGATCCTGTGTCTTCTCCAGGAACGCGGTGACGCGACCGTCCTCGGAGGTGGGGACGCAGCCGAATGCGCGCGGATCCCCCACTCGCACCAGGTGCAAGGTGACGTCGGCGTCGGTGGTGACGTGCGTGTCGAGGATGCCGGACAGGTCCGTGCCGCCCAGAACGTCACCGTTGAACACCATGACGTTCTCGCCACGCAGTTTCGGGAGCACGTTGCGGATGCCGCCGCCGGTGCCGAGTGGATCGGTCTCGGTCACATACTCGATCTCGAGGCCCAGTTTCGACCCGTCGCCGAAGTGTTCCTCGAACACCTCGGCCTTGAACGAGGTTCCCAGCACGACGTGCTCGATGCCGGCATCCGCGATGCGGGCCAGCAGGTGTGTGAGAAACGGAAGCCCCGCTGTGGGCAGCATCGGCTTGGGTGCCGACAACGTCAACGGACGCAACCGTGTGCCCTTGCCACCTACCAGTACGACCGCGTCGGTGTTCTTCTCAATTGCCATGTGTGGTCACACCCTCGTTCTCTTCCCTACGTCGTTCGCGCACTGCAGCGGCGACCGCGATCCGCGACCGCGCAGCCAACCCGCCCCGCAACCCCCAGCGAATCGGTGCCTGCCACCAGTGCGGGTGCCGATCCGCCTGGAACCGGTAGGCACTCTGGTGATGGGCCGGCAACATCAGTTCCGGATGCCGACCGGCCGCGTGCCCCTTCGCGTGGGTCACCTCTGCGGTCGGGACGAACACGTTGAGCCAGCCGGCCTTGCCGAGTCGATCCCCCAGGTCCACATCCTCCATGTACATGAAGTACCGGGAGTCGAACCCGTTGATCGCATCGAATGCTGCGCGGCGCATCAACAAGCAGGAGCCGGACAACCAGCCCACCGAACGTTCGCTGACCGCTTCGTTCTCCTGGCGGTAGCGCTGAGTCCACGGATTGGACGGCCATACCGAACCCAACACCGCGTGTCCGGCACCGGACACCAGGTCGGGCACCTGACGCGCCGACGGATAGACGCTGCCGTCCGGCTCGCGAACGAGCGGGCCGAGTGCCCCCGCACGGGGCCAGCGCTGCGCCGCGGCCAGCAGGTCGTCGATCGACCGGGGGCTCCAGCGCACGTCCGGATTGGCCACGACGACGAACTCGATGTCCTCGTCGATCTCGGCCACCGCGCGGTTGATCGCGCCGCCATAGCCGATGTTGCCACCGGTATGCAGCAACCTCGCACGGTCGTGGGCCGCGGCGGCGGCTTCGGGTGCGCCATCGGTCGAACCGTTGTCCGCCATGATCACCAGCGGCTTTTCTGTCGTCGCCACGCTGAGGGTCTCCAGAAAATGCTCCAGATGCTCGCCAGGCGAGTAGGTCACCGTCACCACGGCCAGCTTCGAACTCACGCGGGCAAGCGTAGCCGTTCTCCGCGACAGCACCTCACCGTGTCAGGAAAGAGCAGTGCGGAGAGCATCACGCCAGTGCGGCAGGGGACGCAACTTCGCCGCTGCCCAGGCGCGCCCGGACAGCACGGAATAGGCCGGTCGCGGCGCCGGCCGCACGAACTCGGCGCTGGTACAGCCCAGAACCCGGTTCGGGTCGGCGCCCACTTCCTCGAACACGGCCCGGGCCAGGTCGAACCAACTCGCTTCGCCGGCGTTGGTTGCGTGGAGGACGGTCTCGCCGCCGGCACCGGATTCGGCCAACTGGACGAGCCCGTCGGCCAGATCACCGGCGAACGTGGGCGAACCCACTTGGTCTGTGACGACATTCACAGTCTCGCGCTCGGACTCGAGCCGTCGCATCGTTGCGACGAAATCGGAACCGGTGCCGGTGTACACCCAGGCCGTGCGCACGATCCGAGCTGTCGGCATGACGTGACGGACGGCCCGTTCACCCGCAAGTTTGGTACGACCGTACACAGTGCGGGGATCGGTAGGGGCGTCCGTTTCGTACGGAGTGTCCGCTTCTCCGGAGAAGACGTAGTCGGTGGAGACATGAATCAGGTCGGCGCCTACCGCCACGCACGCGCGCGCCAGATTCTCCGGGCCTGTCGCATTGACCACGCGAGCCTGTTCCTCGTCGGCTTCGGCGGCATCGACTGCCGTGTACGCGGCACAGTTGATCACCATCGATCCCGGCTCGACCTGCTCGTTCACCGCCTGCGCATCGGTGATGTCGAGGTCGTCGGACCCTGCTGCTCGCACGTCGAAACCCCGGGCAGCGGCACGCGCGACGACCTTGCTCCCCAGTTGGCCGTTGGCGCCGGTCACCAAAATCTGCGTCACGAACAACAGTCTGGCACGCCCTTTGCGCCTCCCGAACCCACAGACCCCGACCAGTAACCTTGTTTTCGTGCCACACGACTCGCGAACCACCGACGCGCATTCGGCGCCCCCGCGGCGTACGGGTCGCATCGCCCTCGCTGTTCTGTCCGTACTGGCGTTGGTCATCACCGGATTTGCGTGGCAGAGCATCGACTCGTTGCGCAACAACCTCGCAACGGCCGGCGGGCTGGGGCTGGGCGGTGGTGAAGACGGCGCTGTCGACATTCTGATGGTGGGCACCGACAGCCGGACCGATGCGCACGGCAATCCGTTGTCGGAGCAGGAATTGGCGATGCTTCGCGCGGGCGAGGAAGTCGCATCGAACACCGACACGATCGTCCTGATCCGTGTTCCGAACGACGGCAGTTCGGCCACGGCGATCTCCATCCCCCGGGACTCGTACGTGAAGGTGCCCGGTCTCGGCATGTCGAAGATCAATGCCGCGTATGGCGCGACGAAGGAGACCACACGACTCGAGGCCGTCGAGAACGGTGCCACACCCGAGGAAGCCGAGAAGAAGTCGACCGAGGCAGGGCGCGAGGCCCTCATCGAGTCGGTGGCCGATCTCACCGGAATCACGGTGGATCACTACGCCGAAGTGGGGCTGCTCGGATTCGTGCTCCTCACCAACGCGGTGGGAGGTGTCGACGTCTGCCTCAACGACGACGTGTACGAACCGCTGTCCGGGGCCGATTTCGAGGCCGGCGAACAGACCCTGCAGGGCGCCGACGCACTGAGCTTCGTCCGTCAACGACACGCGCTTCCACGCGGCGACCTCGACCGAATCGTGCGGCAGCAAGTATTCATGGCCTCGCTGGTCAACAAGGTCCTCAGCGCGGAGACACTCAGTAATCCGTCGAAGCTGAGCGAGCTCTCCTCGGCGGTGGAGCGCTCGGTGGTCCTCGACGAAGGGTGGGACATCGTCGATTTCGCGCAGAAACTGAAGGATCTCGCCGGCGGTGCGGTCAAGTTCCAAACGATTCCCGTTGCCGACATCAACGGCATGACCGACTACGGCGAATCGATCGTGCGGGTCGAGCCGGACGAAGTGAAGAAGTACATCGCCAGGCTGGTCGGCGAAGAACCCGAATCCGTGGAGACGACGACCACAGAGGCACCGAACATCGAGCCGTCGACGGTGACCGTGAACGTGTCGAACGCCGGCAGTGTCGGAGGCCTCGCCGGCGACGTGGCCGACGTGTTGAGCTCCGCCGGTTACGGCCAAGGCGAGGTCGCGAACTACCAAGGCGAAGCGCTGTCCGAATCGACCGTGTTCGCACACTCGGAAAACGACGAGGGCGCTGCCGCAGTCGCAGCGAAACTGGGCGACATTGCGATCGAATCGGATACGTCGCTTCCCGAGGGAACCGTGCACGTTGTCCTCTCGAACGACTACAGCGGACCTACGAGCGCCGAAAACTCGAGCTCCGCATCGGCCGAATCCTCGTCAGGAACGGGAAACGCGTCCACCTCCCCCACACCTGCGCCGCCGGGACGACCGATCGATGCAGGCACCGAAGGACCGCGCTGCGTCAACTGATGTGGGCGCGCACCAGAGAAACGGAATTGTCTTGTCCATGAACCACGCCAACCGCACCTTGACCGACGCGCTGCTGGATCCGATCCTCGCGGCCGACCCTGCCGGCCCTCGCGTGACCTATTACGACGACAACTCCGGTGAACGGGTGGAACTGTCAGCGATCACCCTCGCCAATTGGGCGGCCAAGACCGCCAACATGGTTCGGGACGAATTTGCGATCGAGCCGGGAGCCCGGGTTTCGGTGCTGCTGCCCGCGCACTGGCAGACCGCCGCCGTCCTCCTCGGAGTCTGGTGGGCCGGAGCCGAAGTACTGCTCACTGCGGACCCGGACGCGGACCTCGCGATGGTCACTGCCGACCACCTCGACGACGTCGACGATATCGCCGAAATCGCCGTCTTGTCCCTGGATGCCTTCGGCCGCCCGGTTCCCGACCTGCCCGTGGGGATCACCGACTACGCAACATCAGTGCGGGTGCACGGCGACCAGTTCATCCCCTCCGTCGCAGGGCCTGCGCTGGCAGGCCGCAACGTCGACGACCTTCTGGCCGCGGCCGGGGAATCCGCGGCGCGGCAGAACATCAGCGGCACAGACCGCGTTCTGTCGTCTACTCCGTGGACCACGGCCGAGGAACTCGTCGACGGTCTCCTCTCCGTCCTCGCGGCAGGTGCTTCGCTCGTACAGGTGGCCAACCCGGACGACGAAAAGACCGAGCGCCGAATGGAATCCGAGAAAGTCACGGCGCGGCTCCGCCGCCCGTGAGTGGTTAGCGAGTCCAGAGGGTCGTTAACCACTCACAGGTGTCAGCCGCGTTTCGCTTGCCCACCGCAGCAGCGAGTACAGGAGTTCCGTAGCACCTGGCATGAATCCAGAGCCGTGGTGGTAAACCGGATCCATCGTGGTGACCAGTAGGCGAGCCGGCTGATTGACCTCGTCGACGAAGAGAACAGTGCCCACGTCCTCTCCCTCCTCTTCGACCACGACCAAGGACTTCGCACCCTCACTCGGATGCACAAGACCGTGATTGTGCCAATTGAGGGCCGACATGGTGAAGTACTCCCAGAAGGGGTCGTCCTTCAACCGCGCGCGTGTGCCGGTGTCCTCACCGGTCCGCCATTTCCAGAACACGGGTCGACGGAACGTGTAGGAAAGCTGCGGCAACCACTGTTCGACATCGTTCTGGCCAAGGACGATCAACGTCTTCGATGAGTCCTCCAGCGCACCTCGCAGCCCCGCTTCGAACCGCTTCCGCTGCACCGGCGGCAAGCGGTCGCCCACCAGAATTACGTCCAGCGCGTCGAGTTCGGCCGGATCCGCAGTGGGCAGGTATATCGGCTGAACGTGATACGCCTGCAGCGCCGGATCACGCAGAGTCGAGAGTGCGGGGAACGAACCGCAGTGCAGGATTCCGATACGTGGCGGTTTCATGCGTTCACTCCTTCCGAAGTCTGGTTGGATACGTCCGCGGACGTGTCGCCACGGAACCATCGGACGAGGTTCTCCCCGAAAGCCCCTGTGCTGTATCGGGGGTCCGCATACTTTTCGAGATCCCGGCCGGCGTGGACCAAAACCTCTCCACTACCGATCCGGTAGCTGTAGTCCAACGGAAGCGAGAGTGGACCGATCCCGGTGATTACCGTAGCGTCAGCCGGCAGGTTGACGTGGTACCCACGACCGTAGAACCCGGCCACACCGATCTCTACGAGTGTGTCGTAGCTGTGAACCCCCGGGGCTCCGGTGCGGAAATGAAGGTCGTCGTAGTCGACCCCGGCCCACACAGGGTGGTCGCTCACCTGAATCGGTTGTAGTTCCAGCGCCGACCGGGCGGTGAGTTTCGACCAGGGAGCCAGGTCCCGGATGAACGGAACCGATATCTGCCCGTTGATCAGCACACGACCGCCTCCGCGAACGAACTCGGTGAGCGCATCCACGTGAGTGGCCAGAAACATATGATCTGCGCCGGCCGGGACGATGAGTCCAGCACCTGAGAGAATCCGGCTTCGTGCCTCGCTGTCGTCCAAGTCGTAGACGTCGACGCTGGTGATTTCGTCCATCCAGCTCGCGTGTTCGAGGATCGGCGGTTCGACGCGTCCGTCTAGCCTGTACACCGTCATACTGCGTGTTCTCCTAGTTCGTGTTTTGCTGGCCGAGACTCTGTTGCTGGCCGCACCGTTCTCAGTGACGGCCCGAAATCCGGCACGGCAACCTGTCTTGTCCCGGAGCGCGTTTCGACACCGTGCACACTGATCGGCAGACCGTACACGTCGCTGAGGACCGGGGCACTCAGCAACGATTCCGTCGGCCCCCATCGTGTGTCCTCGCTGCCGACGAAGAGCAACGCGTTTCGGGAAACATGCAGGGCGTGGTCCGGATGATGCGTGGTCATGATGACTGCCAGCCCATCGCCGGCCAACTGCCTGAGAACGTCGAGCACCTTCGATTGATTGCGTAAGTCCAGTGCTGACGCCGGTTCGTCGAGGATCAGGATCTGTGACTGGGACGCCACCGCCCGAGCAATAAGCACGAGCTGCCGCTGTCCACCGGACAGTTGCGAGTACTCGCGGTCCGCCCAGTCCGCTACGCCGACACGCTCCATCGCTTCCGTCGCGGCCTGGCGGTCACCGCGGCCGGGTACCTGAAACGTGCGCAACATCCGGGTACGGCCCATCAGCACCATGTCCCTGACAAGATAGGAAGTCTGGGCGCCGTGATCCTGTGGAACGTAACCTATCGGTGCATGCGCGATGATTCGCCCGCGGACCGGCTCGAGCATCCCGGCCAGGTTCTTCAGTAGCGTCGTTTTGCCCCGCGCGTTGGGTCCGAGGATCGACAGAATGTCACCGGATTTCAGGGTGAGCGACAGATCCTTGAAGAGCCACGGCGCCCGCGCGTTGTATCGAAAACCCACGTTCTCGACCTCGAGCAGAGTTTCGCCGATACCGGGGTCGGTACTGAATTGCCGGTCTCGCGAAGAGGCGTCAGTTCCCATTGAGCCATGCCTTCTTCCGTGAGTTGGCCAGCAAGAGGACGAACACCGGTGCGCCGATCATTGCGGTCAGGATGCCAAGCGGGATCTCGCTGCTGCCCAGCGAACGAGCTAGCGTATCGATGACGACCAGGTATGTTCCGCCCAGCAACAACGACGTGGGCAACAGCACGCGGTGATCGGTGCCCACCCACAGACGCGCCAGATGCGGAACGACCAAACCGACCCAACTCACGGCGCCGGCAACAGCTACCGTGCCTGCGGTCATCAAGGCGACGGAACTCAGCAACAGCAGCCTGGACCTGCGCGGGTTCACTCCTAGTGCGGCAGCATCGTCATCGCCGAGTGAGAGCACATTCAATCGCCAGCGCATCCCCAGAACCACGATGGCCCCAATCGTGACCGGAATCAGGGCGATGAGCACCTTGTCGTAACTCGCCGAGGCCAGCGACCCGAGCAGCCAGTGCACGATCGAAGGGAGTTCCGAATAGGGGTCGGCGATGTAGGTCAGAAACGACACGCAGGCGTTGAAGAACGCGGCAACCACGATGCCACCGAGAACGATCATGAGCATCGGCGCGCCACCGCTCAGCCGCCCGAGCATCAGCACGATTGCCAGCGCCAGAAGGCCGAAGCCGAAGGCTCCACCGACCAGCCACACCGCGGAGAGCCCAAACATCAACACCAGGACGCCACCAAAGGATGCGCCCGCGGTGACGCCGATGATGTCGGGGCTTACCAGCGGGTTACGAAACAGCGCCTGCAGGCACGCCCCGCCGAGCGAGAGCGCTCCGCCGACCAGAAAAGCCAACAACACTCTGGGCAGACGCACATCCATGATGACGGTGGCTTCAGCTCCGGTCCAGGTCTGACGAATCGGTGACTGTTGCACGAATGGCATCACATCGATAGCTCCGCTGGCGAGTAGCCGAATGATCTCGTTGGGTGGAACCCAGAAGCGACCGACCGCCATTGCGCCAACCATCACGATGAGTAGCGCTACCGTGCAGAATGCGAGCGGGTGTGCTCGCAGCAGACTGCGGTTGGCGGGTTCCGCGACTCGCGGCGGGGTTTCCTGTTGCGGCGAGTAGGTGACCGCCATTCTAGGCCTCGAAGGCCTGGTAATTGAGACTGTCGCGGTTGACATCGATACGCAGTGTCCGGTCGATCTGCTGGTCGCTCACGTCATAGCCGTAGAGATATTCGATGCGCTCGGCCATGGTCGCCCGCAGATTGTGAACGGCCAGTTCCGGGTGGAAGATCTCTGCCGCCCACTGCCACATGAGTGGTGACTCTGCACACGGGACTTCCCAGCGGTACCCGCCCAACGGCGCCTTGTAGACACGGCGATTCTTCACCGCGCTGATGGGAGCAAGTGCCGGGTCTTCGTAGATCTCGTGGGGCGTTCGCTCGTCGAAGCCTCCCAGCGTGATGATCTCCGGATCCCACTCGATGAGTTGTTCCGCGCTGACGATTCCGTTGGCGCTGATGTTGTTCTCGGCCACGTTCCGCCCACCTGCCAAGGTGATCCAGTGTTGTGCGTAGGTGTTGCCGTTACGGGCTTCGAAGCCCTGGCCGGATTGCTTCAGATGCACGGCCCGCACCGGAGTCGCGACACCCTCCATCATCTTTTTCAGGCGAGCTTCTTCGGAATGCATCCATTCGATGATTGCGGTACCGCGATCAGGCTTACCCACAATCTCCGAGAAGAGAACAACCCAGCTCTCCAGATCTTCCTGAGTGCCGTAGCGCAGGCCTACGGTAGTGAACCCGGCATTCTCGAGAGGCTCGATAATGCCATCACCTCGGTCCGCCCATTGGAAAACTACATCGGGATTCAGCTCGGTGATGGTTTCGATGTTCGGAACGAAACTCGATTGTGCGACCGTGGCGGTGGTTTGCGATTCCGGGAAAATCTCGCTGAACAAGCCCTGCTGGTCGGCCTGTCGCGTGGATTCGTTGATGCCTACGATCCTGTCGTAACTTCCGTCTACAGCCGCGATGATCGACGGGGACGGAATGACGGTCGTCGCGATTCGCTGGACCGGGGCGTCGAAACGAACCTTTACCCCACGCATGTCGGTCACTGTGAAACCAGCCGAACCCGTTCCGGAGCTGGCGGTGACGGTTTCGCGTGACGAGCACGCGCCGAGCGTGAGCGCGAGCAGCCCCAACCCGGCGCCGCCGAGCATGGATCGGCGGGACAAGGAGCCCCGCTGGGTAGATGAATCAAGCGGCACGACACACTCCGTAGCGATTAAGGTAAGGCTGTCCTGCTCAGGATTAAACCACAGTCGAAGTACCGGACGATATCCGGGCAACCGACCGCACAACGCGCCCTACCTACTCACGCAGCGACTGCGATTACCAGCATTGTGAACGCGGCGACGATTATCACGACCCGCACGAAGTGGTATCGGTCCCAGCGGCCGATCTGCTCGCGCCAGTCATCCGGCGCAGTCTCGGGCGTCCATGCCTGCGCCCTGTTGTTGATGGGGACCAGCAACGCGACGGACATGATGACACTCAGGGCCAGAAGACCGACAGCGGTCCAGGCTGCTGCCGCAGACTCGGTTCGCAATAACGCCGTCGCGCCAGTCAGCAGGAGCGAGCCGATATACCAGAACGGCATCAACCGCCCGAGCATCCGGCCGCTGTCCTTGCGTGCGAGCAGTCCCGCGTTCTCGGGTAGGCGATCGACGATCGGGTTGATGACGAAAGCCACCGACACCTCGACGCCCACCATCAGTCCGACAACCACTACTGCAACGATCGTCAACCAGTCCATGACGTACCCCTTTCCGGAAGCCGTGATCCCCCATCTAGCGATGCTAGAAAGGGTAGCAGCAACAATCTAGCGACGCTAGACTTCTGTCATGAGCACACCAGCAGCGGAAGGTAAGGCGCGACGGCTCGCGGAGCGGGAGAAGCTGATCGTCGCGGCGGCACGGGTCCTCGCCGAGGAACTCGGATGGGAGTCCGTGACGACACGTCGCCTCGCAGACGCGATCGAATACAGCCAGCCTGTGCTCTACGGGCACTTCCCCGAAGGTAAGTCCCAGATAGTCACCGCCGTAGCTCTTCTCGGGTTCGACGAGCTCGCAGCCGCGATACCGGTACCCGACGAACGCGCAAGCGGCGCGGACCGTCTGCGTGCCCTCGTCACGACCTATCTCGACTTCGCCGAACAGAATCCGGCAACGTACGAGGCCATGTTCCGCCTACCGATCAGGGCGCCCTTCGCCTCCTCCGAAACGCCGCCGTCCATGCGGGCCGGCTTCGACGCGATCGCCGGCACGCTTCGCACCCTCGACCGCCCACCCCACGACGTCGAGACTGCCGCCGAGGTGCTGTGGGGGGCGATGCACGGCCTCGCGACGTTGCATCGAGCGTCCCGCTTCGTTCCCGAGCACCACCAGCGCCGTGTCGACGAACTCGTCCGATACTTCTCTTGACTCTCCCCCAGTGGGAGGCCGCAACCTCACGAAGACAAGCACAGCACGAAGCCCTGAGGAATTCGGCACCGAGGAGTCATCATGAACGCCCTGTACCCCGTAATCTGCGCCCGCGCCGTCCCGGCGAGCCGCGACTTCTACGCCCGGTTGTTCGGTCTCGACATAGTCTTCGACGCGGGCTGGTACGTCCAACTCGTCGACCCCACCAACCCGACCGCTCAGATCGGTATCGTCGAGCAGGGCCACTCCACGGTGCCGGACGGATACCAGGTTGTGCCTGCGGGTGTGCTCGTCTCCATCGAGGTAGACGATGCGACCACGCTGCACACGCAGGCAGTCGAGTCGGGACAGCAGATCGTGATGACACTGAGAGACGAGGACTTCGGGCAGCGTCACTTCATGACCGTCGACCCGGACGGTTTGCTGGTGGACGTCATCGAACTGACTCCCATGCGTGGCGAATTCGCCGATCCGGGGTTCAATGAGTCCCATGGCGTTGTTGTCGATCGGTGAATTCGCCCGTACGGCGCGAATATCGGTGAAGGCGTTGCGGCACTATGACGCGGTCGGCGTCCTGGTGCCCGCACACGTCGACCCGAAGTCGGGGTATCGGCGGTATGAGCGGGCTCAACTTCGGGACGCCTTGCTGATCACGTTGCTGCGGCAGGCCGACATCGGGTTGCCCGTCGTGCGATCGGCACTCGCCGATCGTGGCCAACTTCCGGCCCTGGTGGATGCCGAACTCGCGCGACTACGGGCTCAGGCCTTGCGGGCGCAGACCGCGCTCGCGCTGGCGAGCCAGTTGGCCACCGACGATCCGCGCACATACGAGACATTCCACACCACACTGGAACCGGTCGCAGTGCACCGACTCCGCGGGACAGCGACCGCCGAGAGCCTCGACCACGTGGTGCCGCCGGTGATCGAACGGCTCGTCCGCGAGGCCGGCGAGTCGAGCGCACCCGTGACAGGACGTTATCCGGTGCAGCTCGAGGGAGAGTTCGACTTCGACGTGAATGTTCCGTCGGAGTCCGGTCGATTCGAACTACCCGGCGGCGACTTCGTGGGGGTCGTGCACACCGGCCCGTTCACCCTGCTTCCGCTCGCGTATCACGCCCTCTTCGAAGAACTTTCGAACATGGGCGCGCCGGTGATCGGCCCGGTGCGCGAACGGTATCTGTCCGATCCGGACCTGGAATCGTTGCAGGACATGCATACCGAGGTGCTCGTTCAGCTTCACCTGTGAGTGGTTAGCGAGTCCAGAGACTCGTTAACCACTCACAGGGCGCTAGCCCATCAGCTTGTCGCGCAGTGCTTGGTCCTTGTCGAGCACCATGTTTTCGAGTCCCTCCTGGAACACGGACATCTGCTTCTGCAGCGCGGGGTCGGCCGCACCGAGAATGCGTACGGCAAGGAGGCCGGCGTTACGAGCACCGCCGATCGACACCGTGGCAACAGGCACCCCGGCCGGCATCTGCACGATCGACAGCAGCGAGTCCATACCGTCGAGGTATTTCAGCGGAACCGGGACGCCGATCACCGGTAGCGGGGTCGCCGAGGCCACCATGCCCGGCAGATGGGCTGCTCCACCGGCACCTGCGATGATGACCTTCACACCGCGTCCGGCCGCATCCTTCGCGTAGTCGAGCATGCGCTGCGGTGTGCGGTGCGCGGAGACGACTCCCACCTCGAAACGCACACCGAACTCCGCCAATGCCTGTGCCGCGGCCTCCATCGTGGGCCAGTCGGAATCACTGCCCATGATGAGGCCGACCTGTGCACCCTGCTGTTCACTCACCGTGTTCGTCCCATCCGTCGGTCCACTCTGCGTGGGAAAGCCAATGTGCCGCACGTTCGGCGCGCTCGCGGACCGCGGCCACGTACTCGGCGTCGTCGAGCGACCCCGGTCCGCCGACGATGTTGACGTGGCCGATCTTGCGGTCTTTCCGCTCGCCCTTGCCGTACAGGTGAATCTTCGCATCCGGCATCCGTGCCATCAGGTGATGCACCCGCTCGTCCATGCTCATCTGCGGAGCCTCGGGTGCGCCGAGCACATTTCCCATGACGGTGACGGGCGCCGTCGCCGACGTGTCCCCCAGCGGGTAGTCGAGCACGGCACGCAGGTGCTGCTCGAACTGCGACGTCCGTGCGCCGTCCATCGTCCAGTGCCCGGAATTGTGGGGGCGCATCGCCAACTCGTTGACGACGAGCCGGCCGTCCGCAGTCTCGAACAGTTCCACAGCCATCGACCCGACGACACCGAGTTCGGATGCGATCCGCAGCGCGAGACCTTCCGCCTCCGCGGCCAGGTCGTCCGAGAGCCCTGGAGCGGGCGCCAACACCACGGCACACTGACCGTTGCGCTGAACCGTTTCGACGACGGGCCACGTCGCTCCCTGCCCGAACGGTGACCGCGCCACCATTGCGGACAGTTCACGACGCATCTCGACCTTCTGTTCGACCATCAGGGTGGCGCCGGCATCGAGTTGCTTCGCCACGATCGCCTCGGCCTCGTCGACGTCATCGACGATCCACACTCCTCGGCCGTCGTATCCGCCGCGCACTGCCTTGATGACGACGGGCCAACCGTGCTCGTTGCCGAACCTGACGACGTCTTCCGCCCACGTCACCTCGGCGAAGGCGGGCACCGGTGCACCGAGTGCGCGCAGCTTGTGCCGCATCTCGAGCTTGTCCTGCGCATAGATCAGCGCCTGCGGCGGCGGCTGCACGTTGACCCCCTCGGCGACGAGAACGTCGAGGTGCTGCGTGGGTACGTGCTCGTGATCGAAGGTGAACGCGTGCGACCCTTCCGCGGCTCGGCGCAATGCGTCGAGATCGGTGTGGGACCCGAGAACGACGTCCGGGCTCACCTGCGCAGCCGGTTCGCCCGGACCGCCGGACAACACACGAAGGGTCTGCCCGAGCGCGATGGCCGCCTGATGCGTCATGCGCGCCAATTGGCCGCCGCCGATCATGGTCACGACGGGTTGCCCGGAGGCGAGCGATCGCGGGCTCGAGGGCCTCGAGTCGGGAGAGGTCGATGCGGAGTCAGAATTGCCGGTCACAGCAGACCATGTTGTCACGTCGGCGCTGGTGCGCTGGCCGGGAGGTCACCCGGTGGCGTGTTCAGCGGCCCGTCACCGGCTGTTCACACTCTGTGATTCTGCTGATGATCTCGTAACCAATTGGTGATTGCCGGGGATTGTTTCGTAAACTCAGGAGTCGTGGCATTCGTCGACGGGGTAGTTTCCCGTATACCCCAACCCTTCCGCTCCCTCGCGCAACGCCACCACGAGCTGATCAAGTTCGCGATCGTGGGCGGAACGACGATGATCTTCGACCTCGCGATCTTCTATTCGCTGAGCCTCACGATCCTCGAACAGAAGCCGACGGTGGCAAAAGTCCTGTCCGGTCTGCTTGCCACCGTGCTGAGCTACATCCTCAACCGCGAATGGGCCTTCAAGAACCGTGGCGGTCGCGAACGTCACCACGAAGCGCTGATCTTCTTCACCATCAGCGGTATCGGAGTGCTCATCGCTGCCGCACCGCTGTGGGTCGCCAACAACATCTTCGACATCCGCGAGAACATGGACAGCCTCCGTGCGCTCCTCGTGGTCGACTTCGTCCTCAACTACATCATCGGCAACCTGCTGCAGATGGTCTTCCGATTCTGGTCACTACGCAGATTCGCCTTCCCTGAGGAGAACGGACGGTTCGACCTCGACGAGGACGATGTCGACGCGCAAGAGGGGCTCGGCCGGTCCTGAGCCCGGGTCACCGCGGTTCTCGGGCACCGCCGACCAATGGCACCGCATCGCCCCGCACGGTGGGCAGGAACACGGCGAACAGCGCGGGACGGCGACGACGCAATTCCAGCCGCCCGCCGTCCGCCTCGATCAGGGCCCGAGCCAGGGCCAGGCCGACACCGGTGGAGCCGGCACCGGAGAAACCGCGGTCGAAGATGTGCGGCGCCAGGTCGTTGCTGACCCCTTCGCCTTCGTCGGCGACCTCCACACACACCATCACCTCCCGCGTCGACTCGGCATCGGCGATGGAGCGCACGGACACCGTGCACGTTCCCGCGCCGTGTACCAGCGCGTTGTCCACCAGCACCGACACCGCCTCACGCAGACGCGAACCCGTCGTCGATGCCACGGCCTCCTTGTCCCCGCTCAGCTGCAACCTCCGCCCCACCTCGTCGAAGGGACGCTCCCAGTCGGCCAGCACGGTCCCCAGTTCCCGCACAACGTAGACCTGCTCCTCCTCCCCGCTGCTGCGCGACGCTCTGACCAAGTCGTCGATCGCGGCGGTGAGTCGATCCACCTGGGCCATCGCCTCCTCCGCCTCGACCACGACTGCCGCATCGGAATGCCCGGACAGTTCGTCCAGACGCAAACGCACCGCGGTCAGTCGGCTGCGCAGCTGGTGAGAAACATCGGCGACCAGCATGTGTTCACGCTGCAATCGCCCCGCGATCTCCACCGTCGCGGCGTCGAGGACGTCCGACACCCGGTCCAACTCGGCGATCGCGTGCCGTCGGGGGTCGGCCCGGAAATCCCCCTCCGCCAGGCGCGCAGCCCGGTTCGCCACATCCGACAATGGGTCCGCGAGCCGCTTCGCCGTCAGCACGGCCACTGCCGTTCCGACGACGATCGAGATCAGCACCAGAATGCCGACCGCACCCACCGCCTGCCGCTGCTGCGTGCGCATCGTCTCGGACGGCACCTCGAGCCGCAGCGAGCCCGACGAACCCATCGCCAGGGACTCGACGAGCGGTGACGCGACGTCCTGGACGCCGATGTCGACGCGCGACGAGTTCTCCGCCGCAGTCGGGTAGATGACGACGAGACGTCCGTTCTTCGGGGTGAGCAGGACCAGCGGGTCTGTGTTCAGATCTCCCTCGACGATCCCGTCCGCACCCTCCTGCGCGATGATCTCACCGGCCATCCTGTCGAGCCGGTGCTGCAAATCGCTTCGGGTGAGATCTTCGACCCACAGCCAGGCCGTGTAGATCAGCGGCACCCCCAACAGCAGGGCAGTCAGGATCACCACGCCCAGTGTGGATTGAAGAATTCGGCGGCGCACGAGAAGCGGCTAGTCGTTGTTGAGGCGGAATCCGACGCCACGCACCGTGGCGATGCGCCGTTCGACGGCTGTGCCTTCGTCCCCGATCTTGCGTCGCAGCCACGACATGTGCATGTCGAGTGTCTTGGAGCCACGCAGTTCCACGTCACCCCACACCTCGGCGAGGATCTCCTCGCGGGACACGACCTGACCGGCGTGTTCGAGAAGCACTCGCAGGAGTTCGTATTCCTTGTTGGCGAGTCCGACCTCCACGCCGCCCACCAGAACCCGTCGTGCGGCAGGCTCGAGTCGAATGTCACCGACCTCGACGACGCTGTCTTGATCGTCACCGTCACCACTGCGGCGCAACAGTGCGCGCACCCGTGCCATCAGCTCCGCCACTCGGAACGGCTTGCCCACGTAGTCGTCCGCACCGGCGTCCAGACCGACGACGAAGTCCACCTCGTCCGTCCGGGCGGTGAGCATCAGAACGGCCAGTGTCGAATTGTGTGAACGAACCTGCCTGCACACCTCGAGTCCATCCATACCGGGCAACCCGAGATCGAGAATCAGCAGGTCGAACGCGCCCTCGAGGGCTTGTCGGAGGGCGACTGGCCCCGTCTGCTCGATCGTGACGGTGTATCCCTCACGCCCAAGCGCGCGCGAGAGTGGTGCCGCGATCGCCTCGTCGTCTTCGGCCAATAGAACTGCAGTCACGAGACAACTGTACGGATGCCGGCCGTCGCAGATGCTCGGTCTGTCACCAACGACGATCGCGATTCGCGTCCACTGCGTCGAAAACTTCGTTGTAGAGCAGTGCGTGGACCCGTGCGACGCGGGGAATGTCGTCGAACTCGAGTGGGTCGTCTGCGGCGGACGCGATCACCAGGGTTCCGGTACGCACCATGCGGTCGAGCAGCCCATGACGGAACTGCACGTTGCTGATCCGGCCGATGGGTATGTCGATGCCGGTATGGGTCAGCACACCTTCCCGCGCGAGAACACGCCGGTCGGTGACGATGAAATGCGTGAACTGCCACCGGAGGAACGGGCCGAGTGACCGCCACGCGACCAGCACGATCCACGCGACGACGATGACGGCCGTGACCACGGTCAGCGGCGTGCCGGACAGTTTGGTGCCGGCAAACCCGAGAACGAACCCGGCGACAGCACTCGCGACGATGAACACGACCGCCGGACCGATCAGCATCTTCCAATGCGGATGGCAGTGCAGCAGCAGTTCCTCGTCCTCCGCGAGCGCGTCCTCCGGGTATCCCATGCGAACAGTGTGCCTATGCGCGAGCCGTATTCGCGAAACGGTAGTGTTTCGGGGCCTTCTCACGCCCCCTGTGAGCTGATCGAACGCAGATGGGTGATGTCCGCGGCAGAAACCGCTATCGGTTCCGCATCCGTGTCGGGTGAGATGACGATGCGGCCCTGGGCGTCGATATCGGTTGCTGTGCCGAGAAGCTCGTTGTCCCCCGGCAGTTCCGCACGCACGCGGCGGCCGAGTGTGCCGCAGCACTGTCGATACGACTCCGCCACACCGACAACGGACCAAGCCGAGTCGTGCCACTGTGTCCAACGGTCGGCGATCCGATCGAGTATCGCCGCCACGAGCACCGTCCGATCCGTCGTGGACGCGTTCTCCAACAGCAGCGAGGTTGCGGTCGGGACCGGCAGTTCGTCTTCGGTGAGGCTGACGTTGAGTCCGATTCCCACCACGACGATCGGCTCCGGGCCGACCTGCGCGACTTCGGCGAGAATGCCGGCGACCTTCCGTCCGTCGATCAGAATGTCGTTCGGCCATTTGAGTTCGGCCGGGACACCCGCCACTTCGCTAAGCGCATCGACCACGGCGACGCCGGTCATCAACGGCAACCAGCCCATGCGGTCGAGGCCCATGCCCGGCATGCACAGGGTCACCGATACGGCGATCTGGGCTCGCGGCGGACTCACCCACGTGCGCGAGTGCCGACCACGTCCGCTGCCCTGAAACTCGGCAATGATCACGTGCCGGTCGGTTTCCCACTCGGCGCGCTCCGCGGCCGCGACACGCTCGAGCAGATCGGCGTTTGTAGAACCTGTTTCAGAAATCACATCGAGACGACGCCAGAACCTGGGAGGACCATCGCCCCGTTCGGTCCGAACCAGGGTGCGACGCAGGTCACCCTGGTCGAGGGCGCTGCGATTCGAGTCGGTCGACATTCCGCAAGACTATTCCCTGACGGAAACGTACCCGCCAGTAGGGAATCTTGGTCCGCTTTCGGAAGCCGCCCTCACTTGTCATCGCCCCCGGGCACGTGGTTAAGCTCACCAGTCATGACCACTGTCCACGAGCCCACCGCGTCCGATGCGGCGACGAAACCTGATATCCACACCACCGCAGGAAAGCTCGCAGACCTGCGCAATCGCCAGGCGGAGGCACAGCACCCCGTAGGGGAAGCGGCCGTGGAGAAGGTTCACGCCAAGGGCAAACTGACCGCCCGCGAACGCATCACCGCTCTCCTCGACGAGGGATCGTTCGTCGAACTCGATGCACTCGCCCGGCACCGCAGCGTCAACTTCGGCCTCGCCGAGAACCGGCCGGTCGGCGACGGCGTCGTGACCGGCTACGGCACCGTCGACGGCCGCGACGTCTGTGTGTTCTCCCAGGACGCCACCGTGTTCGGCGGCAGCCTCGGCGAGGTCTACGGCGAAAAGATCGTCAAGGTCATGGACCTGGCGGTGAAGACCGGCCGCCCGCTCATCGGAATCAACGAGGGCGCCGGCGCGCGCATCCAGGAAGGCGTCGTCTCACTCGGTCTGTACGGCGAAATCTTCCACCGCAACGTGCGAGCCTCCGGCGTCATCCCGCAGATCTCCCTGATCATGGGCCCCGCAGCCGGTGGGCACGTCTACTCCCCCGCCCTCACCGACTTCGTCGTGATGGTCGACCAGACCAGCCAGATGTTCGTCACCGGACCCGACGTCATCAAGACGGTCACCGGCGAGAACGTCACGATGGAAGAACTCGGCGGCGCGCACACCCACATGGTCAAGTCGGGTGTCGCCCACTACGTGGCCTCCGGCGAGCAGGACGCCCTCGACTACGTGAAGGATCTGCTGGGTTACCTGCCGTCCAACAACCAGGCCGCAGCACCGCGGATGCTCCCGTCCGACCCGATCACCGGGTCGATCGAGGATTCCCTCACCGAGGAAGACCTCGAACTCGACACGCTGATTCCGGACTCCGCAAACCAGCCGTACGACATGCACGAGGTCATCCGTCGCATCCTCGACGACGACGACTTCCTCGAGGTGCAGGCCGAGCGCGCCATGAACGTCATCGTCGGTTTCGGTCGTGTCGACGGCCGCAGCGTCGGCATCGTGGCCAACCAGCCCACTCAGTTCGCAGGGTGCCTCGACATCGACGCCTCCGAGAAGGCGGCCCGGTTCGTGCGCACGTGCGACGCATTCAACGTCCCGATCATCACCCTCGTCGACGTGCCGGGCTTCCTGCCGGGCACCGAGCAGGAGTTCAACGGCATCATTCGCCGCGGTGCGAAACTCCTCTACGCATACGGTGAGGCCACAGTCGGCAAGATCACCGTCATCACCCGCAAGGCGTACGGCGGCGCCTATGACGTCATGGGCTCCAAGCACATGGGCGCAGACGTCAACCTCGCCTGGCCGACCGCACAGATCGCCGTGATGGGTGCTTCGGGCGCTGTCGGCTTCGTGTACCGGAAGCGGTTGCTCGAGGCAGCCAAGAACGGTGAGGACGTGGATGCACTGCGTCTGCAACTGCAGGCCGAGTACGAGGACACCTTGGTGAATCCGTACGTCGCCGCAGAGCGCGGATACGTGGACGCAGTGATCCCGCCGTCGCACACCCGTGGACAGATCGTTTCCGCTTTGCGACTTCTCGAGCGCAAGATGGTGACGCTTCCGCCCAAGAAGCATGGGAACATTCCCCTATGACATCGATCGCCGAGGAAGTTGTGTCCACGGAATTCTCTGCCGACGACACCCTCACCATCACCGACGGTGTGAACGGCTCGGAGGCGAACGGTGCGGCGCCCGAGAGCACCACCATCCAAGCGTCTACAACCTCCGAGTCGGCCACTCCGACCGAGGTCGGGGAGCCTTTCGTGCGGGTGGTCAAGGGGGCGCCCAGCGACGAGGAATTGGCTGCCCTGGTCACCGTGCTGGCCTCGGCTGCTGCGTCGGGCGCACCGGACCCTGGATCGTCTCTGCCTCCGGAAACCTGGGGTGACCCGGTTCAGATGCATCGCACCAACGCACCGTTCTCGCCGTACTCGTTCGCCAACGGCAACTCACACCGACGTTGAGGTTCGTCCTCGCCTCCGCCTCGCCGGCACGGTTGTCCGTCCTGCGCAGCGCAGGCATCGAACCCGTTGTGATCGTCTCCGGTGTGGACGAGGATGCGCTCATCCGCTCGCTCGGGCCAGGCGCGCAGCCGGAGTCCGTGGTGACCGAGTTGGCGCGGGCCAAAGCTCGCGACGTCCTCCCGCGAATCGGTGAAGGTGAGTACGCAGATGCCGTGGTCGTCGGCTGCGATTCGATGCTACTGATCGACGGCGAGCTACAGGGAAAACCCTTGACCGTGGACGTGGCACGCATGCGGTGGAAGGCGATGTCGGGACGTCACGCAACGCTGCTGACCGGGCACTGCGTGATCCGCACCGAGAACGGCCGAGTCGTGAACGAAGCAGCCGAATGCAGTGGTACGGTCGTGCATTTTTCGACTCCCTCGGATGCCGACCTCGAGGCCTACCTCGCTACCGGGGAGCCGCTGCACGTTGCCGGTTCGTTCACGCTGGACAGCCTCGGCGGCTGGTTCGTCGACCGGATCGAGGGCGATCCGTCGAGCGTGATCGGGATCGGGTTACCGCTCGTCCGCCGACTTCTGGGGCAGGTCGGCGTCGGTATCGCCGAGTTGTGGCGCGACTCCCCCGTCCTCTAGTTCCGCATCCACGAACCGATTGCGTCGAGGCAAGGTCAGCGACAGCAGTCCGATGGCGACCGCCACCGCCGAAATGATCCACAACACCCACCGCTCGGCCTGCAAGAACGCTTCGCCAGCCGCGCTGCGTGTCGAATCCTTGGCCGCCGCCACCGCGTCATCGAGGATGTCCTGTTGTGCAGGTGTGGGATCTTGTGCCGCCGGGCCGGCTCCTGCCGACAGGTCACGGCATTGCTCCGGCACCTTCATCGGCGACGTCGAGCCGAGTTGTGCAGTGGCGCAGTCGACGAACTTCTGCTCGATCTGCGGTACGTACGCAGTTGGCACCCCCTCCGCCTCGAGCTGAGCAACGAGCGCAGGCCGCTGATCCTGGACTGCCGGGGCGGACTCGGCTGCGACGAGGTTGAAGAACACGACGCCGATCACAGCCAGGCCGATAGAGCTGCCCACCTGCTGCACCGTCGGCAGCAGACCCGACACCGATCCCGCGTTCTCGGGGCGGACCGTCGCCAGGATGGCGGTTTGCAGCGGTGCGACGAACAAGCCCAGTCCGGCCCCTCCGATGAAGAGCGGCCCGGCCAGCGCCAGCCACCTCGGGTCGGTTCCCTCCTGCTGCAGGATCCACGACAGACCGACGAGGGAGCCCGCGAACAACGTCATACCGAGTGGCAACACGAGATTGCCGATACTGCGGTAGACGCTCGACGACACCAGAGCCGCGAGGCCGGTACCCAATGCCCACGGCAGCGTCATGACACCGGCGTGCAACGCGGTGAATCCGAACCCGAACTGAAGCGTCAGCGAGATGGTGAAGATGAGCGATGTCAAAGTACCGAAGAACACGAATGCCAGTACGGCGCCGATGGAGAACGCCCGATCTCGGAACAAATGCAGACGCAGAACCGGGTCGCCCCCGCGCTTGCCGAGCCACCATTCATAGATCACGAATCCGACGAGGACTGGGATCGAACACAAAAGCATCGCGACGATCGGCGCCGGCCATCCCCGTTCGCGACCCTCTGCGAGGGGGAAGATCAGCAGGAACAACCCCAGCGCCGACAGCAGTGCGCCACCGACGTCGAGCCTGCGGACGCCCTCGGCTCTGGCATCCACCAGATAGAAGTAACCGAGGACGAGAGCGGCGAGACCGATCGGCAGGTTGACGTAGAAGATGAGACGCCATCCCCACTGGAAGAGGTCCCATTCGATCAACAGGCCTCCGAGGAGCGGACCGGAGATGGTCGCCAGGCCGATCGTTGCTCCGTAGATCCCGAACACACGCGGGTGTTGCCGCTTCGGGAACAGTCCGGAGATGATTGCGAACGTCTGCGCCGACATCGATCCGGCGGCGAGGCCCTGGAACGCACGGGAGACCACGAGTTCGGTGGGGGTTTGTGCCAAACCACAAAACAGTGAGGCCAGCAGGAAGACTGCGAGCGCGGTGAGGAACACCCTCCGCCGCCCCAGGAGGTCACCGAGCCGCGCGGCGGTGATCAGCGAACACGCGAACGCCAGGGTGTAAACACTGACCATCAGAAGCTGGGCCGAAACGGAGGCACCGAGGTCGATTGCGATGCTGGGGAGCGCGACGTTGACGATGGTCGCGTCGAGGAGTTGCATGAATACGGCAACGAGACTGGTAGCGAGGCCGAGCCACGGTGTCCAACGACTCATGGCCTCACTGCGCTGTGTCTGCATTGGGTCAGGCTAGTACGGGTACGGCGATAGCAGTTGTCCGCGTTACAGGAGTGTGAGCAACGTCAAAGCCGAAAAATGGTACTGGAAGAATCCGCAGCACAGGGGGCTTTATCGGCCAACTTGACTTGCCCGGAATTGGGCTGTAATCAGGTTTCCTGCTCGAGTTCCCCGCGCGGACTTGCGTCCGTTGCCGCATTCTGATCATGAGCGCGTACCGCCACCGACCACCACACGATCGCAGGAGTCGCCAGATGGACTTGAACTTGATTACCCACTGGAATCCGGAGCCGGGAAGGGTCGTCGAGTGGAAAGTCAGTGAGCGCAGCGCGCAGGCGGCGGCGGAGGCTCCGGTGGATCCGGCACCCCCCACGACCATGCAGGAACGCCACCTTCGACGTTCCATGCTCGCGGCGAACAACGGCGAGGTGCAATCACCCTGGATCGGTATCGCCTTCGACTTTCCCGGCCGTCTCGATGCCGACGCGATGACACGGTCGCTGCACCGTTATCTGCTCCGTCACGACACGTTGCACAGCTGGTTCTCGGTCGAGAATCCCGATGCCGACCCGACCGACAAGGCGAATCCGATCCGGCGTCACGTCGTCCCACCGGAATCGATCGAACTCCAAGCGATACCGGGCGAGGTCCTGGCCGACTCGATACAGGTGCGCGACCACATCGCCGACCGATTCGCGACAGAGACGAGCGCACTGGGGTGGCCGGCCTTCGTGTTCGGCGTGATCGAGCACTACCACGTACCCCCTGAAGACGAGAGCTTCACGCTCTTCCACGCGATCGATCACGCCCACACGGACATGCAGTCGATGATCCTGATGTTCGCGGAGATCCGCATCATCTATCAGGCCGAACTCGCCGGCGTCGAACCGGAGTTACCGGTGCCGGGAAGTTACATCACCTACAGCCGGCAGGAGCGTGAACGCGCAGCAGCCCTCACGCTCGAATCACCGGAGGTGCACGGCTGGATCGGACACCTCACCCGCAACGGCGGGTCGTTCCCGAGCTTCCCGCTCGACCTCGGCGCGTCCGACGAACCCAAGCCGGCAATCGGCAGCCGCTTCGACCTGGCAGACGCCGACGAGTGCGAACGATTCGGCGCGGTATGCAAGGCCCACGGTTCCAACTTCATCGGCGGGGTCTTCGCAGCACTGGCCATCACCGAGCACGAACTCGCCGGACGCGACCGGTACATGGCTCTCTCTCCGATCGGCACACGGAACGCCCCCGAATACTTCTGGTCTCAGGGGTGGTTCATCAACCTCATCCCGGTCGGATTCGAGATCGCCGACACGGGCAGCTTCACCGAACTGGCAGCGCGGGCACAGGACGCCTACCGGTCGGGCAAGGCTCTCGGTGAGGTATCTGTCCAGCAGGTCATCGACACCGTGAGCGCAGCCGCCGGCCCGGAAGCTGTGGCCGGCCACGCCACGCTCACACCTCCGCCGATCGTGTCCTACATCGATGGTCGGCGCCTGCCCGGCACCGACGACTACGTGCGCACCAAGGCGACCGGCCTGGTCGGCGGCAAGGCCACTCAGATCACCTCGATGTGGGTCAACCGCGTCCTCGCAGGCACCTGGTTGGCAGTCTCGCACCCGGACACACCCGAAGCACACGAATCCGTCACCGCGTACGCGGAACGGATCTCCACGATCATGAAGACCGTCGCCCGCGACGGCGACTACCGCTTCACCCCCGAGGCACCGTCCGACCACGACGCACCGGAGGCGACACCATGCACGTAACCTCGATCGATCGCTACATGCTCGAGCCCGGCGAGATCACCGAATGGACCGTCTCCACCGGTCCCGGCTCGGTGGAGAAGTCCGCCGTACCACCGTCGTACAACCAGCATTTCCATCTCGAGACCGCCCGCACCCACGGAGTGGGCCGCAGCGTGTGGATGGCCGCGGCATTCGATCTGCCCGGGACGCTCGACCGCGATGCACTCTCGCGTGCACTCGAGTTCTTCGTACGCCGGCACGACACCCTGCAGACCGGCTTCGAAGTGGTCGACGACCGACTTCACCGCTTCGACCTCGATCCCTTCGACATCGCGTTCGTCGCATCCGATCCGGTCCACACGACGTCGGCCGAGGAAGTCCGCGAGCATCTCCGCCACCGGTTCACCACAGTGTGCGACCCTCTGACGTTCCCGGCGTACGTCTTCGCCACGATCGAACGTGATTCGCACTACACGGTGGTGAGCGCATTCGACCACACGCTGGTGGACGGGTATTCCCTCGTCATAGCACTCGGTGAGCTACGGCAGATCTACGAACGTTTGATGGGCAGCGCCGAACGGGGAACGGCCACCGAGGACGAGATCAACGAGGAGTTGGGCGATCCCGGAAGCTTCCTGCGCTACTGCGAACTCGAGTCGGTTGCTCCGGTGACGAATATCGACGACCCGCGGGTGCGGGAATGGGCTCGATTCTACGGACGCAACGGTGGAACAGCGCCCAGCTTTCCTGTCGATCTCGGTGTGGAAGCCGGGAAGCCGGCACCGCAAGGCGCCGACGTTCGGCCGCTCGCAGATGCCGAGCTCACCAGCCGTTTCGAGGAGATCTGCCTCGACTCCGGCGGCAGCCTGTTCACCGGCCTGCTCACCGCGATGGGGTTGGCGGTGCACTCGATCACCGGCACCACGCGCATGCCACTGCAGTTTCCGCTGCACACCCGGCAGGACCCGCAGTGGGCCAACGCCCTCGGCTGGCTCACCACCAGCGCGCCGCTGACCGTGGAGATCACTCCCGACGGCGACTTCCAGTCGTCGCTCGCACACACACACGCGTCGTTCCGGAAGGCGCTCACACTCAAGGGCGTATCGATGGCGCAGGTACGCGAAGCACTCGGCGACAAGTATCACCGCAGCCGCACAGATGTGTTCATGGTGTCGTACATCGACTATCGAAGACTCCCCGGCACCGACGACCACGACGAACTGAACGCGCACCACATCAGCAACGTCACGGTGGCAGACGACGCCCAGTTCTGGATTTCGCGAACCAACAACGGGCTGGCGCTGCGATCACGGTTCCCGGAGACGCCGACTGCCCGGCACAGTGTGTCGCTGTTCCTGGAAACACTGCAGAAGGTGCTCGTCGACGTCTGCGAGCACGGCGCCACCCCCGTCGCAGAACTCACACGAGAACTCGATCTGGCGGCAATCCGTTCGACGTGACACCCGCCCGGCGAACTCATCTCGCGGCGTCCGCCTAGACTTGGTGTCACGATCGTCAAACCCACACCGAATCTCCCTCAGGAGTCAGCCTCGTGCCCGTAGCGCCAGACCCCACACCGTCGTTCGCCGAATACGCCCACCCCGATCGCCTCGTCTCGACCGAATGGTTGTCGGCGAACATCGGCGCCCCAGGATTGAAAGTGGTCGAATCGGACGAGGACGTACTGCTCTACGACGTCGGGCACATTCCCGGTGCCGTGAAGATCGACTGGCATCTCGACCTGAACGATCCGGTCACCCGCGATTACATCGACGGAACCCGGTTCGCGGAGTTGATGAGCCGCAAGGGCATCTCGCGTGACGACACGATCGTCGTCTACGGCGACAAGAGCAACTGGTGGGCCGCGTACGCGTTGTGGGTGTTCACCCTCTTCGGGCACAAGGACGTTCGCCTGCTCGACGGTGGCCGGGATGCGTGGTTGGCCGAAAACCGTGAAACATCCTTCGATGTTCCGGTTACGTCCCCGACCGACTACCCGGTGGTCGAGCGTGCGGACGCGCCGATTCGCGCGTTCAAGGACGACGTTCTGTCGCACTTGGGCAACGGTCCGCTCATCGACGTTCGCTCGCCGCAGGAGTACACGGGCGAGCGCACGCACATGCCCGACTACCCGGAGGAAGGCGCCCTCCGCGGCGGTCACATCCCGAGCGCCGAGAGCATTCCGTGGGCGAAGGCCGCGGCACCGGACAGCCGGTTCCGTACTCGTGCGGAGCTGGACGAGATCTACGGCAGCCTGGCTCCGAACGACGACATCGTCGCCTACTGCCGGATCGGTGAGCGATCCAGTCATACCTGGTTCGTTCTCACTTACCTCCTCGGTTACGAGAGTGTCCGCAACTACGACGGCTCGTGGACCGAGTGGGGCAACGCGGTTCGAGTGCCGATCGTGAAGGGCGAAGAGCCCGGCGACGTTCCAGCCGCAGGCTGACGAGAAGTCGACGAAGAAGTACAACCATGACTGAAATGCCCGAGTCCCCGGCCGAGATCCCGGAATCCCTTGTCGAGATAATCGACGACTTCGCAGCCGTCGGCGCGTCGGACAAACTTCAGCTCCTCCTCGAGTTCAGCCGGGAACTGGCTCCGCTTCCTGCCGAACTCGAGGAGGCGGCGATGGAACCGGTCCCCGAATGCCAGTCGCCGCTCTTCCTCGCGGTCGACGACTCCGATCGCGACAAGGTGCGATTGCACTTCAGCGCGCCGGCTCAGGCGCCGACCACCCGCGGGTTCGCATCAATTCTGTATCAGGGCCTGGACGGGCACAGCGCGGCCACGATCCTCGCCGTGCCCGACGACTTCTATGCGAACCTCGGCCTCGCGGACGCAGTCAGCCCGCTGCGCCTGCGCGGAATGTCAGCGATGCTCACCCGAATCAAGCGGCATCTCCGCAGCTGAAAACTAGAACGTGTTCACCCAGGTGAACCAGTCGGTACCAGCAGTGCGTCCGTCCACGCGTCGAGCTACCGGCGAGTAATGACGAGCCGGTTACAGGGCGCACAATCGCGGTGCTTACACTCCGATGTGACGCCCATAACCATCACTCGGTGATGCTCCCCAGAGGACCACTGCCGCTTAGAGATCATGAGAACCACAGGAGGCTCAGTGCCCAGCCATGCCAGTGCGCACATAACGAAGGTTCTCGTCGCCAACCGCGGCGAGATCGCGGTCCGTGTCATCCGTGCGGCCGCCGACGCCGGGCTCACCAGTGTCGCCGTCTACGCCGAACCCGACGCCGACGCGCCGTTCGTGCGTCTCGCCGACGAAGCCTTCGCGCTCGGCGGCCAGACCTCGGCCGAGTCCTACCTCGTGATCGACAAGATCATCGACGCAGCGAAGAAGTCCGGCGCGGATGCGATCCACCCCGGCTACGGCTTCCTCTCGGAGAATGCCGACTTCGCGCAGGCCGTCCTCGATGCCGGTCTCATCTGGATCGGTCCCTCGCCGCAGTCGATTCGCGACCTCGGCGACAAGGTCACCGCCCGTCACATCGCCGAACGCGCCAAGGCTCCGATGGCGGCAGGCACGAAGGACCCGGTCAAGGATGCGGACGAGGTCGTCGCGTTCGCGAAGGAGTACGGCGTACCGGTCGCCATCAAGGCGGCCTTCGGTGGCGGTGGCCGCGGCATGAAGGTCGCGCACACCATCGAGGAGATTCCCCACCTGTTCGAATCCGCCACCCGTGAAGCCGTGGCAGCATTCGGTCGCGGTGAATGCTTCGTCGAGCAGTACCTGGACAAGGCCCGCCACGTCGAGGCGCAGGTCATCGCCGACACGCACGGCAACGTCGTCGTCGCCGGTACCCGCGACTGCTCGCTGCAGCGTCGCTTCCAGAAGTTGGTCGAGGAGGCCCCGGCGCCGTTCCTCACCGACGACCAGCGCGCTCGCATCCACGAGTCGGCCAAGGCCATCTGCCGCGAGGCTCACTACTACGGTGCGGGCACCGTCGAATACCTCGTCCAGGGCGACACGGTGTCCTTCCTCGAAGTCAACACCCGTCTGCAGGTCGAGCACCCGGTCACCGAGGAGACCGCCGGCATCGACCTGGTTCGCCAGCAGTTCCTCATCGCCAACGGCGAAGAGCTCACCATCAAGGAAGACCCCACCCCGCGCGGCCACGCCTTCGAGTTCCGCATCAACGGTGAGGACGCCGGTCGCGGCTTCCTGCCCGCTCCGGGCCCGGTGACCAAGTTCGAGCCGCCGTCGGGCCCCGGCGTCCGCATGGACTCCGGTGTCGAGAGCGGCAGCGTGATCGGCGGCCAGTTCGACTCGATGCTGGCCAAGCTGATCGTGTACGGCGCAACCCGCGACGAGGCACTCGAGCGTTCGCGCCGCGCCCTCGCCGAGTTCAACGTCGAGGGCCTGGCAACGGTCATCCCGTTCCACCGCCACATCGTGTCCAACCCGGCCTTCATCGGTGACGGTGAGAAGTTCGACGTATACACCAAGTGGATCGAGAACGACTGGGAGAACCCGATCGAGCCGTTCACCGCGGGCGAGCCTCTCGACGAGGACGAAGCGCTGCCCCGCCAGAACGTCGTGGTCGAGGTCGGTGGCCGTCGCGTCGAGGTGTCGCTGCCCGGCCAATTCTCGCTCGGCAACGGTGGCGGCGATGCCGGCGCGGTCCGCAAGAAGCCGAAGTCGCGTAAGCGCGGCGGCGCCGGCGGAGGCGCGGCGTCCGGTGATGCGGTGACCGCACCCATGCAGGGCACCGTCGTGAAGGTCGCCGTCGAGGAGGGCCAGGAGGTCGCCGAGGGCGAACTCATCGCCGTCCTCGAGGCCATGAAGATGGAGAACCCGGTCAACGCGCACAAGACCGGTGTGGTCACCGGCCTGGCCGTAGAGCCCGGCGCAGCGATCACCCAGGGAACGGTCCTCACCGAGATCAAGTAGCAGCAGACGTACCCACTCTGCGCGCCGTGCGACATACCGTTGCACGGCGCGCAGCCATCTCTCAGGAGCTGACATGGAACCCGTCGAGGTCAACGCCGGTGGTTGGTATCTGCGGGCGCTACGCGCGGACGAGCGCGTCGACGACCGCCCTGCACTCGCCGACGGCGACATCACGGACCCCGAGTACGTGAGCCGCAGGTGGGCGCAATGGGAGTCCGACGAGCACTATTCGTGGGCGATCTGCCAACCGAACACGGGCGAACTACTCGCCGAGGTCGGTATCACCCCGGACGGCGACACCGCGATCCTCACCGGCTGGGCACGCAGCGGCCACGACGACGCACTCGAGGCGGGGTCTGCCGCCGTCACCCGTTTCACCGAGGGTGCGCTGGGACTCACCGTTCGCCGGTGACCACCAGCAGCTCACGCAACCGCGCCTGCCCGTCCGCGTCGATACCGAGACCGTCGCCGAAGTAGTTCTCGATGGTCCCGAAGTGTTCCGTCATCGCGTTGAGGGCAGCGTCGAGGTACGACCTCTGCACACCGAGCACCGGTTTCAGCAAGACCGGGTCACCGCCTTGCGCCGCGAATGTGTCGAACACGTTGGAGAGTGCCGACAGGAGCAGCTCGTTGGTGAGCAGATAGTCGTCGTAGACGTCGTCCTCGTCTACCCCGAGCAGCAGGAGCAGCGCCGCGGTCGCCCAGCCGGTGCGGTCCTTGCCGGTCGTGCAGTGCACGAGGGCAGGAAGATTCTCGTGCATCGACAACCCCGCGAACAGCGTTCGGTATGCGTCGATCGCGCTGGGAAGAGTCACGAAGTCGCGGTAACTGCCTTCGAAGTACCGTCCAGCCTGTCCACCACCGAGTTCGGTCTCCGCAATCGTCGGATCCGCAACCACCCGCAACATTTGCGCGGTGATCGCCGAGCCTCCCCTGCCCGCCAAGACGTCCAACACCACCGGATTCGCCCCGGCCGGGAGCTTGTCCGGTGCGCGCTCGCGCTCGACTGCGGTCCGCAGGTCGTACACCGTCGCGATACCGAGTGAGGCTACGACGGGCGCGTCCACGTCGGATACCCGACTCAGGTCGGTCGAGCGATACAGGGCGCCGGTGCGCACGGTCCCACCCTCGCGTGTGCGGTAGCCGCCGATATCCCGACAGTTCGGGACCGAGGCGAGAGGAACGAGCCTCCGCGAGGCGAGACCGGGCCGGGAAGGGTGAGTCACCCCTCGACGGTACCGCGCAGCACGCGCTCCACCGCATCGATCACTGCGTCGAGTTCGGTGGTGGTCACGTTCAGCGGCGGCCGGAAGCGAATCCCACGGGCGCCGCCAGGTAGGACGAGCACGTGCTCGTGATCGCGCAGTTCGGTCACGACTCGGTCCCGGTCGGCACCTGTCGTGAAATCGATCGCGCACATGAGTCCACGTCCCCGCGGTTCCACGACGGCAGGCCATTTCACCGCGAGCGCGCGCAGTCGGTGCAGGAAGTGGACGCCCGTCTTACGTGCGTTCTCCACGAGTCGGTCTCGCTCGATCACTTCGAGAATCCGCCGTGCTCGCACCATGTCGGTGAGGTTCCCGCCCCACGTCGAATTGATGCGCGAACTGACGCGGAACACATTGTCGGCCACCTCGTCGACGCGTCCGCCCGCCATGATTCCGCAGACCTGCGCCTTCTTCCCGAACGCCACCACATCGGGGCGAACCCCGAATTGCTGATACGCCCACGCGGTTCCGGTGAGCCCACATCCGGTCTGCACCTCGTCGAAGACGAACAATGCGTCGAACTCCTGACAGAGTGCCTGCATCGCCTGGAAGAACCGCGGCCGGAAGTGGTGGTCTCCGCCTTCTCCTTGAATCGGTTCGGCAACGAAGCAGGCGATGTCGTCCGGGTTATCCTCGAACGCTGTTCGCGCCTGCCGCAACGCGCGCGATTCGGCTTCGTCCATGTTTCGGCCGGTGGCAATGTAGGGCGCCTCGATTCGGGGCCAGTCGAATCTGGGGAACCGTGCCACCTTTCCCGGTTCGGTGTTGGTTAGCGACATCGTGTAGCCGGTCCGCCCGTGGAACGCTTCGGTCAGGTGCAGCACCTTGGTACCGAAATCGCGGCCGAGTCCGCGGCTCTCGTTGAGCCGACTCTTCCAGTCGAATGCCACTTTGAGTGCGTTCTCCACCGCCAGCCCACCGCCGTCGACGAAGAACAGGTGCGGCAGTGCGGGGTCGCCGAGAACGCGCACGAAGTTGTCGACGAAGCGCGCCATGGGGACCGAGTAGATGTCGGAGTTGCTCGGCTTGTTGACGGCCACCGACGCCAGTTCCGCACGGAACGCGTCGTCGTGCGCCAGCGCCGGGTGATTCATCCCGAGCGCCGAGGATGCGAAGAACCCGAACATGTCGAGATATTCGGTTCCGTCCCGAAGATCGAACAGGCGCGTTCCGTGGGAACGTTCGAGGTCGAGAACCAGGTCGAAACCGTCTACCAACATGCTTCTCGACAGGATGTCGTGCACCGACGCGGCAGAGATACCAGATCCACCGTCGTCGGCCGGGGTGTATCGGATCGCGGTACTCATATCCCGAGGTTAAGTCAGATTTACTGCCATATCCACCTATGACAGAAATAGTTACAGCAGAGTTGCTATCTGTCGTAAAATGTTTGCAGAATGATGGTGCTGCGCGTATGCACGTTCGCGGTGGCCCTGATCTGCTGAAGCAACTGCTCGAGCTCACGCGGCGAAGCGACACGCACCATGAGCACATAGCTCTCATCGCCCGCCACCGAATGGCACGCTTCGATGGCGGACAAGTGCCGTAAACGGGCCGGCGCATCGTCCGGCTGCGACGGATCGAGAGGGGTGATGGCCACGAAAGCCGACAACCCCTGCCCTATCGCGTCCGGATCGACTTTGGCGGTATACCCACGAATCACCTTTCGCGATTCGAGCCGACGCACCCGCGACTGCACCGCCGAGACCGACAAGCCCGCCTTCTCCGCAAGCACCGCCAGGGTGGCACGCCCATCGGCCACCAATTCGCGCATCAGTACACGATCGATGTCGTCCAACGCTGCGCCCGCTCCGCCGTTCCTGGATGATTCGACCACCAGCGCAGGCTAGCCCAGCGTCGGCGGAACATGTTCGAAACCTGACAGGTCCACCCAAGAAAGGTAGGAACCATGACAGCCACCGGACCGGAAGTTCTCCGCGAACGCGCCGCGAACGCACTATCACGATGCGGCGTCGAAACATCCCCCAGCGCTGATGCTTCCGCCGCGATCATCGCACGAAGTCCCATCGACGGATCGGAGCTTCGGGCCGTCGCGATCGCAGACGCCGCCACTGCGGACGCAGCCGTGACCACCGCTCACCACACCTTCCTGCGGTGGCGCACCGTTCCCGCACCCCAGCGCGGAGCCCTCGTCCGCAGGCTCGGCCAGTTGCTCACCGAGCACAAGGACGATCTTGCGGAACTGGTGACGCTCGAAGCCGGAAAGATCACGTCCGAAGCACTCGGCGAAGTGCAGGAAATGATCGACATCTGCGAATTCGCCGTCGGCCTCTCCCGGCAGTTGTACGGGCGTACCATGGCATCCGAACGCTCCGGACACCGCCTGATGGAGACCTGGCACCCACTGGGCGTGGTCGGCGTCATCACCGCATTCAACTTTCCCGTCGCCGTCTGGTCGTGGAACACCGCCGTTGCCCTCGTCTGCGGCGACACTGTCGTCTGGAAGCCCTCCGAATCGGCGTCCCTCACCGCACTCGCGTGCGACGCTCTACTGCGGCGGGCAGCCCGCGACGAGGGCGCGCCCGAGGGAATCCACCAGCTCGTACACGGCGGGACCGACGTCGGCGAAATGATCGTCGACGACCCGCGAGTCGCGCTGGTGAGCGCGACCGGTTCGGTGCCGATGGGCCGTGCGGTCGCGCCTCGCGTTGCCGCACGATTCGGTCGTTGTCTCCTCGAACTCGGCGGAAACAACGCCGCCGTCGTCGCCCCGTCCGCAGACCTCGACCTGACCGTGCGCGCAATCGTGTTCTCCGCTGCCGGAACCGCCGGACAACGCTGCACTTCCCTGCGCCGAGTGATCGTCCATTCCTCGATCGCGGACGAACTCGTGAGTCGTATCGTGGCCGCCTACGCACAGCTACAGGTCGGAAACCCATTCGACGACGGAATTCTGGTCGGCCCACTGATCCGCGAATCCGCCTACACCGCCATGCAATCCGCACTCGACGAAGCCGTTACCGAAGGTGGCAACGTCGAGTGCGGTGGCGACCGGGTAGACGTCGCCACCGGAGCAGGTGGTTGTTACGTCACGCCCGCGGTGGTGCGAATGCCGGCGCAAGCGGGCATCGTCCGCGAAGAAACATTCGCACCCATTCTGTACGTGATGACCTACGAGGACTTCGACGAGGCGATCGCGCTACACAACGCCGTCCCCCAGGGGCTTTCCTCGGCGGTCTTCACCCTCGACCAGCGCGAGGCAGAACGTTTCCTTGCCGCCGACGGCTCCGACTGCGGGATCACCAACGTCAACATCGGAACCTCGGGCGCCGAGATCGGCGGCGCGTTCGGCGGCGAGAAGGAGACCGGCGGCGGGCGCGAGTCCGGCTCCGACGCATGGAAGACCTACATGCGCCGGGCCACCAATACCGTCAACTACTCGACGGAACTGCCACTCGCCCAGGGTGTCGAGTTCACCTGATTCACGACGGCACCGGGTTACGCTCGTGCCGTGACCGACTGGCCCGAACTGGCGGTGGAGCTTGCCGAGAACGTGCTGTTCCCGGTGGCCGACAGCGTCGATGTGGACGGTGAGATTCCGGCGAGTCATTTCGACTCCTTGGCTGCGGACGGGTTCTACGGTCTCACCGCACCGGATTCCGGTGTCACCCGAAGCGTTCTGGTCGAGGTCCTCGAGACGCTGTGTGGTGGTTGCCTGGCAACCACATTCACGTGGATGCAGCACCTCGGGGTCCTCGCCCGCGTGGCCGGAAGCGAGAACGTCGCCATGAGGGAGTCCTGCCTGCCTGGTCTGGTCGCGGGCGAGGTGAGAGCCGGCGCCGCCTTCACGGGTGCTGTTCCGGTACCTCCGACGCTCTGGGCACGCCGTGTCGACGGCGGATACGTGCTGGACGGGGTGTCGCCGTTCGTCACCGGTTGGGGACTGGTGGACGTGTTGCAGGTTTCCGCACGCGACGAGTTCGACGATTCCGTCGTCCATGCACTCCTTCCCGCCATCGATGGACCCGGGATCACCGCCGAACTGCTGCCGCTGATCGCGGCCAACGGCAGCAAGACCGCTCGGCTGACGTTCGACGGCGCCGAGGTGCCGGACGCGTCGGTGAGCGGGGTCGAGAGTTCCGAGTCGTTCGGTGACAGCCAATTGTTCGGACAGTGGATGACCGGTTGTCTGGCGATGGGCGTGGCGCGTCGATGTATTCACGAACTCAGCGATCTCGGAGCCCACGTCGACCCACTCGAGGAGCAGACGTGGCACGTTCGCCGCGACCTGGACGCCGCCCTCGAACGGAACGTCGATCTCGCCGAACCGCGGGCCCAAGCATCGGAGTTGGCCGTGCGTGCGGCCGCAGCACTTGTGACCGCAACGGGAAGCTTCTCGATCGTCGGCAGCAACACCGCCGAAAGACTCATGCGTGAGGCAACTTTCACCATGGTTGCGGCAGGCCAACCGGCGATCAAGACCGCACTCCTCGCTCGCCTTTCCCGCGGCTGACCCCTCCCCTGGTGAACGAATGGGACTTCGGTCCCGTCAGACCGGACGGACGTTCCGTTCGTGCGGACGAAATGTGTCGGTGGGGCCGTCTAACGTCGTGCGGCTGTCACCGATACAGCCCCGATTTCCGGGCGGAGACAATTTCGAAGCGAGCCCGCAATGCCCCGCATCACCTTCGTTCTGTTCGTACTCGTGACCGTCGGACTTCTGTTCGTCATGCGCCCTGACACAGAACCAGTCGCGGCACCCACCGATGCCACCGCGTCCGCAGCCGACCGATTCTTGACCGTGTTGGCCACTCATGACCTGGTGTTCGAACGCAACGATTCGGCCGTGGCCGTCGGCAGCGCCGTGTGCGGCGCCCTCGATCGTGGCGTCACCCCGTCCCACACGGCCGCGTTGCTCGTATCGACGCTGCCCCTGGTGGAGCGGGAAGCCCAGTTGTTCATCCTGACCTCGGTCGACGCCCTGTGCCCACACAATCGAGGGCGATGAGTGCCGACGTGTCGCAGGCCCGGTGCAGTATGGACGTGTGACCGATGTACTCGGCAGGTTCTCTGCCGCCACGAGGGAGTGGTTCGAAGGCGCTTTCCCAGCGCCCACGGCCGCACAACTCGGCGCGTGGGATTCCATCGCCAGCAGGTCGAACACCCTGGTGGTAGCGCCGACTGGATCAGGCAAGACGCTGTCGGCCTTTCTGTGGGCACTCGACCAACTGGCCTCGGCCGAGCAGCCTTCGAAGAAGACGAAGGTCCTCTACCTCTCCCCGCTCAAGGCGTTGGGTGTCGACGTCGAGCGCAACCTCCGAGCGCCCCTCGTCGGAATCACACAGACCGCCAAACGTCTCGGTCTCGCACCTCCGGAGATCTCGGTGGGCGTGCGCTCCGGCGACACACCACCCGCTGTGCGCCGGACCTTGATCAGAACCCCACCCGACATCCTGATCACCACACCCGAATCGCTGTTTCTGATGCTGACATCAGCGGCCCGCGAGACACTCACGGAAGTCGACACGGTCATCGTCGACGAGGTGCATGCGGTGGCCGGCACCAAACGCGGAGCGCACCTGGCGCTGTCGCTGGAACGTCTGGACTCTCTGCTCGACACCCCTGCACAACGCATCGGGTTGTCGGCAACGGTGCGGCCGCGTGAAGAGGTAGGTCGTTTCCTCTCCGGTTCGGCTCCCATCCGCGTCGTGGCACCACCCGCACCGAAAACGTTCGAGATCACCGTGCAAGTTCCGGTGGAGGACATGACAGAACTCGGAATCACCGAACCCGACAACGATTCGTCCTCTCCCACTCCGCAGGCCGGGTCCATCTGGCCGCACGTCGACGAACAGATCGTCGACCTGATCGAGGCGCATCGATCGTCGATCGTGTTCGCCAACTCTCGCCGGCTTGCCGAACGCCTCACTGCCCGCCTCAACGAGATCCATGCCGTACGCGGCGGCGCCGAGGTGAACACGCATCCGAAGCCTGCCTCGCAGTTGGGTACCCCATCCGAAGTCAATTTCGGCACCGAACCACTGCTGGCTCGCGCCCATCACGGTTCGGTCAGCAAGGACCAGCGCGCGATGATCGAGGACGACTTGAAGTCCGGCCGCCTACGGTGCGTCGTCGCGACGAGCAGCCTCGAACTCGGCATCGACATGGGCGCTGTCGATCTCGTGATCCAGGTCGAGGCACCACCGTCCGTGGCGAGCGGACTCCAGAGGGTGGGTCGCGCCGGCCACCAGGTGGGCGAGATCTCACGCGGCGTCGTCTTCCCCAAACACCGCACCGATCTGGTGCATTGCGCCGTCACGGTCGAACGCATGGTGTCCGGAAAGATCGAAGCACTGGCGGTTCCGACCAATCCGCTCGACATCCTGGCGCAGCACACGGTGGCCGCCACTGCACTCGAACCGATCGACGTCGACGACTGGTTCGACACCGTGCGGCGCAGCGGCTCGTTCGCCACACTCTCCCGTTCGGTTTACGAGTCCACACTGGATCTGCTGGCCGGTCGATATCCTTCCGACGAGTTCGCCGAGCTTCGTCCTCGACTCGTCTGGGACCGCGATGCCAATACGCTGACCGGACGCCCAGGCGCGCAACGGCTTGCGGTCACGTCCGGTGGCGCAATTCCCGATCGCGGATTGTTCGCCGTGTACATGGTGGGTGAGAAGGCCTCGCGAGTAGGCGAACTCGACGAGGAGATGGTGTACGAGTCCCGGGTCGGGGACGTGTTCGCTCTCGGCGCCACCAGCTGGCGGATCGAGGAGATCACCTTCGACCGCGTGTTGGTGAGCCCCGCATACGGATTACCGGGGCGACTCCCGTTCTGGCACGGCGACGGCCTCGGCCGTCCCGCCGAACTCGGCGAGGCCCTGGGCGGGTTCCTTCGCGAGATCTCGCTCGGCCACGAAACGGACGTTCGGGAACGGTGCGCCAGCGGCGGACTCGACGACAACGCCACCAACAACCTGATGCAACTCGTCGCGGAACAGAAGACTGCCACAGCACACGTTCCCACCGATCGCACACTCGTGGTGGAACGGTTCCGGGACGAACTGGGCGATTGGCGCCTGATCCTGCACTCCCCCTACGGTCAGCGGGTTCACGCACCCTGGGCATTGGCGGTCAGCGCGCGATTGAACGAACGGTTCGGACTCGATGCCAACGCGACCGCCTCGGACGACGGCATCATCGTCAGGCTGCCGGATACGGATGACACACCGCCCGGCGGTGCACTGTTCGCGTTCGAGCACGACGAGATCGAGGAGATCGTCACCGAACAGGTGGGTGGCTCTGCTCTGTTCGCCTCGCGCTTTCGCGAATGCGCTGCCCGGGCGTTGCTGCTTCCCCGGCGAAACCCGGGCAAACGCGCACCGTTGTGGCAACAACGCCAACGCTCGGCGCAACTTCTCGATGTCGCACGGCGCTACCCGACGTTTCCGATCCTCCTCGAGACGGTTCGCGAATGCCTGCAGGACGTCTACGACCTTCCGGCTCTGAAAGATGTTCTCGCCCGTCTCGGTCGCCGCCGCATACGGATGGTGGAGGTGGAGACGCAGACACCCTCACCGTTTGCCGGCGCCCTGCTCTTCGGATACGTGGGCGAGTTCATGTACGAGGGCGACAGCCCCCTCGCGGAGCGGCGGGCCGCTGCCCTGTCGCTGGATTCGGCATTGCTGTCCGAGCTGTTGGGCAGAGTGGAGCTTCGCGAACTTCTCGATGCGGACGTCATAGATCAGGTGGAGCTCGAATTGCAACACCTCGTTCCCTACCGGAAAGCACGAGATCTGGAGGGCGTCGCGGATCTTCTGCGCATTTTGGGGCCACTCACCACCGCCGAGGTTCGCGCACGTAGCGTTGCCGACCCCGAACCCTGGTTGCGCGAACTCGTCAGTGCACGACGTGCATTGAACGTGTCCTTTGCCGGCACCGAATGGTGGACCCCTGTCGAGGACGCTGCCCGGCTCCGTGACGGCCTCGGCGTACCGCTCCCCATCGGAGTGCCGGCCGCGTTCATCGAACCCGTCGACGACCCGCTCGGTGACGTGATCAGCCGCTATGCACGCACCCACGGTCCGTTCACGCTCGATGACGCCGCAACCAGATTCGGTATCGGAACCGCCGTCGCACGTGACGTCCTTGCGCGGCTCGCGCACGACAAACGTGTGACGGAAGGCGAATTCAGACCTTCGGCCAACGGAAGCGAATGGTGTGACGCAGAGGTTCTGCGGCGATTGCGCAGGCGTTCACTCGCGGCTGCCCGGCAGGAAGTCGAGCCTGTCAGCACGGCCACGTTGGGGCGGTTTCTGCCGGGGTGGCAGCATGTCGGCGGCACACTTCGCGGTATCGACGGCGTCGCGACGGTCGTGGAGCAGCTCGCAGGGGTGCCCGTTCCTGCTTCCGCGCTCGAGTCACTCGTGCTGCCTGCCCGTGTCGCCGACTACGCGCCGACGATGCTGGACGAGCTGACTGCTACCGGTGAGGTGGTGTGGTCCGGTGCGGGAACCATTTCCGGGAAGGACGGCTGGGTACGGTTGCAGCCGGCCGACGCCGCACCGTTGACACTGACCACCCCACCCGAATCCGATCTCACCGACCTGCAGCAGCGTGTGCTCGACGCACTGTCGGGCGGTGGTGCGTTCTTCTTCCGGCAACTCGCCGAGGTGGTCGAACCGGGCCCCTCTGTCGCCACGGATGACGCAGCACTCGTCGCCGCTCTGTGGGATCTGCTGTGGCTGGGACACATCACCAACGACACCCTGGCACCGCTGCGTTCGCTACTGTCCGACACGTCACGCGTGAGCACGAGTCACCGCTCGCCTCGGCGGACACCACGGTCGCGACCGTACCGAGGGATGGCACTGCCGTCGCGCGGTGGACCTCCGACCGTGAGCGGACGATGGTCGGCACTACCGAGTGTCGAGTCCGACCCCACCCTCCGTGCGAGTACCACCGCCGAAATATTGCTCGAACGATACGGCGTCGTCACGCGTGGATCGGTGATCAACGAGAACGTGCCCGGTGGTTTCGCGTTGATGTACAAGGTTCTCGGCACCTTCGAAGACAACGGGCGGTGCCGTCGAGGCCATTTCGTGGACACCCTCGGCGGCGCACAGTTCTCGACACCGCACGTCGTCGATCGCCTTCGCGGTTACTCGGATTCCCTCGATTTCAGCCAGAACGACCTGTCGAGAACAGGGGGCAACCACACCGCCGGCCGCGCGATCACGCTTGCGGCGTGCGATCCGGCGAACCCGTACGGGGCGGCGCTGCCGTGGCCGGGACGCCCCGATACTCGATCGGCCCATCGTCCGGGCAGGAAGGCGGGCGGTCTGGTGGTATTGGTGAACGGCGAGCTCGTACTGTTCGTCGAGCGCGGCGGCCGTACCGTTCTCACGTTCTCCGACGATCCCGGGGCTCTGCGTATTGCGGCCTCGAGCCTCGCGGGGGTGGTCAAGCGCGGAGGGATCGACAAGATCGTGGTCGAGAAGGTGGACGGCGACACCGTGCACGGTAGTGGTTTCGCACCTGTCCTCACCGAGGCCGGGTTCTCCGCCACCCCCCGTGGATTCCGATTACGGTCCTGACAGCTCGAGGTTCGGGCACCACGTCACGAGCCCAGCACGTTCGTCGGTGGGCCGAGCGGAGGCGGCGTGCGCGTTCGTCGTCGTCCGAACAGCCACGCGACACCGTCGGGTATCCACAGCACGGCAGCGGTCGCGATGGTCAGCAGGTACGTCGGCGCGACCAGCGGCAGCACGAGGCATCCGAGCACAGCGACCGGAAAGTCTCTGCGCCAGAGCAGAGCCGACAGTATCGGCAACACGAGCAGGCCGAACGCAACTGCACCATGCCCGCTCCACACCGCCCAGGGAACTCCCACCACCCAACACAACATTCCGAGTACGTGCTGCGCGATCAGGACGTAGCGCCGAAAGCGCGTGAAGTCCCAGTGCCTGCCGACTTCCACTCCGACCCAGAACATCAAGCTTCGGAACTGTCCGACCCCCTCGTCCAGGAGTGCGAGTCGGAAGAGTTCGTCAGCGCGGCGCCGTAGACGCATCCCGTCCACCCCGGCTTCTCGCGCTCGGCGGCACAGGTCGTCGTGCAGCACCGCTGGAAGCAACTGGCGGCCGTACGGGGTGAGCAGACCCCGCAGCGGTGCCGGTACGGACGCCAGGTCGGTACGCAGCGTGCAGGGCATGCATCCAGGCACTTCGACGACGGTGTCGCCGTGGACGTACACGAAGGAGTCTTCGAGCTGGAAGTACTTGTGACCGAGCACGCGAAGACGTGGCTGAGGTCTGCTGGTATCACTCACCGATGCCTGAAACGGCATATTGGCCTCACCTCCGGTCGGACCGATTCGCCTCCATCACCAGATTTACGCAATGCGTCACCAATTGTGTACGCGACGCGGCGATCGCGTTGTCCAAATAGCCGATGAACAGATTCGTCAGGGCCCCGACGAGACCGACCGCGACGAGTTGCTTCTCGACGTCGTCCTCGATGGACGAAAGTTGACTGTGCACGAGACCGACGAATCCGGGCATCAGTTCGAGTCCACGTCCACCGAGCGCGGGCTCGGACATCGGCGCGACCAGGAGTACCCGTCCCATTGCAGGGTCGTCGACCATCAACTTCACGAAGGCGTCCACCGCAGCTTCTGCCCGCTCACGACCCGGTCCCGCCGCGGCGACAGCAGCCAGCAGGGCGCCGCGTCCCTTCTCGCCGACGTCTGCGTACACGGCCCGGACGAACTCGTCCCGGTCCGGGAAACTCTCGTAGAAGTACCGTTCGGTCAAGCCTGCCGCACGACATACGGCCCGCACGCTCACGGCAGGTCCTCCTGGAGCACCGAGTAACGCAACCCCATTCGAGAGCAACGATCGTCTCCGCTCCTCGCGACGTTGTTGCAGCGTCGTCACCGCACACCTTCCCTTCGGCTACGAGCCGACTATTGACTACGGGCGTTGTCAATCTTAATCTGACAACATGCGTAGTCAATCGGAGTCGTCGGGGACCGATTCGCCCGTCATGGCGGGCACCGATTCGGCGCCGACACCGCTCGGTCCCGATTCCCTGACATGGAAGTACTTCGGCGACTGGCGTGGGCTCTTGCAGGGCTTATGGGCCGGTTCGATGCAAAACATGCATCCAGGGCTCGGCGCCGGGGTGGAGGAGCACTCGCACTTCTTCGACGAACGATGGGAGCGTCTGTTCCGGTCGCTCTACCCCATCGGCGGCGTCGTGTTCGACGGCGATCGTGCACAGCAGACGGCAGAACAGGTGCGGGGCTACCACAACGACATCAAGGGGATCGACAAACACGGGCGCCGCTATCACGCCCTCGACCCCGACACGTTCTACTGGGCGCACTCCACCTTCTTCATGGGCACCATCGTGACCGCGGAACACTTCATGGGCGGACTCACGGAACCCGAGAAGCGGCAATTGTTCACCGAGCACATCCAGTGGTATCGCCTGTACGGCATGAGCATGCGGCCTGTCCCGGAGACCTGGGAGGAGTTCCAATCCTACTGGGACCACATGTGCCGCAATGTACTCGAGGACAACAAAGCCACGCGTGACGTGCTGAATCTCTCCACCATCGGTCCCCCGCCGTTCATGGCATGGCTTCCCGCCCCGGTGTGGGCGGTGCTGCGCTACCCCATCGCTCACGGATTCGTGTGGCTGACGGTCGGCATGTACGACCAGCCTGTCCGCGACCTGCTCGGGCTGAAATGGACAGCCACCGACGACCGGTTGCACCGACTCCTCGGCCGTACGGTGAACGCAGTCTTCATGCTCGTGCCGCGTCGTAGGCGTCGTCACCCGCGGGCACGGGCAGGTTGGGACCGGGCCACCGGACACAGCAAGCCGGATGCACCGCTCGTGCACACCCCGCCGCGCAACCTTCCGCCTGTCAGCCGGCGCAACGATCCGAAGCATTACAGCCCGTACGTGGTCTCCTGACAGGTCTGCGATCGACGCGATACTTTTGTGGCTCCCTGTGCTGAAGTCGCCTGGTGCATGCCATGCTCGAAACATGCCGTCGACATTGGGCTCCTTCCGCGACCTGACACCCTTCGCACGTGAGAGTCCACTCCCAGTCGAACATGCTGCCGGCCGGATCAGCGCTTACGTCTACGGCAACATCCTGGTCCTTGCCGCGCTGATTCCGGTCACGCGGTCTCAGGAGACCTTGGGCATAGCGGTGGTTCTCGGCACTGCGCTGTCCACCTTCGTTGCCCACCAGTTCGCCGAGATGGTGGGACAGAGCATCCGTACCGGTGAGAAACTCGATCGGGCAGAAAAGCTGGCCGAGCTGCGCGATGCCGTACCAATCCTGACGTCGGCGTTCATTCCCATCGCGATCCTGGCCACCGCATGGATCGGTTGGCTGGAACCGCGAACCGCTCAATTGGTAGCCGAGACCGTGATGGTGGTCCGAATCGCCTCGATAAGCTACGTCATCAGCAGACTCCGCACCCAGAACGTGCGGTGGTACACCCATATCACCGCGTTCGGGTTGGCGCTCGTCGCAAGCGTGATCGTCACCCTCAAGATTCTTCTGACGCACTGATCGCGGGCTCGAGCAGTTCCACCCGAGATTCCGGAGCGGCGGCACGTAACGCGTCCGCCGACTCGTCGTCGGGTTGAGCCTGCGACAACACCTCGGCCTCGACGCGTGCCTGATAGAACTCGACCTCCCGCTCCACCGCGGCGTCATCCCAGCCGAGAATGGGTGCGACAAGGCATGCAACCTGCTGCGCGCAGTTCGCCCCGCGATGCGGATACTCGATCGCAATGCGCGTGCGCCTTGCCAAAATATCGTCGAGATGCAGCGCTCCCTCCGCCGTGGCCGCATACACCACTTCCACCTGCAAGTACGCCGGGGCATCGGTGATCGGCTGGAGCAGTTCGGGCCTGCCGTCCGCCAAGTCGAGTACCTCACCGATGAGCGAACCGTAACGGTCGAGCAGGTGCTTGACCCGATAGGGATGCAGTCCGTACATCTCGCCCAGATGCAACGTTTGGTTCACCAGAGCGAAGTAGCCGTCCGCGCCCGCAAGTGGCACACGCTCGGTAATCGACGACGCCACGCGGGCCGGAATGTCGTCGGCTGCCAGGTCCACCGCATCCTCGGCCATCACCCGATAAGTGGTGTACTTTCCACCCGCGATCGCCACCAAGCCGGGGGCCACCCGCGCCACAGCATGTTCGCGCGACAGCTTGGACGTATCGTCGCTCTCCCCCGCGAGCAGCGGCCTGAGACCGGCGTACACGCCTTCGATGTCGTCGTGCGTCAGGGGTGTCACGAGCACCGTGTTGACGTGCCCGAGGATGTAGTCGATGTCGGCCTTCGTCGCGGCAGGGTGGCCCAGATCGAGATTCCAATCGGTGTCCGTGGTTCCGATGATCCAATGGCCGCCCCAGGGAATCACGAACAACACCGACTTCTCGGTGCGCAGGATGATCGCCGCATCGCTCACGATCCGATCACGCGAGACGACGACGTGCACACCCTTCGAAGCGCGAACCCGGAATCGACCACGCTGGTGCGACAGGGCCTGAATCTCGTCCGTCCACACCCCGGTGGCATTGATGACCACATGCCCCGCCACCGCTGTGGTTCGACCGTTCTCACAGTCGCGAATCCGCACACCCGACACACGGTCGGCCTCCCGCAGAAACCCGACCACCTGTGTCGATGTTCGGACGACGGCGCCGTAATGCGCAGCCGTGCGCGCCACCGTCATGGTGTGTCGGGCGTCGTCGACCACGGTGTCGTAGTACTGAATGCCGCCGATCAGCGAGTCGCGTTTGAGACCGGGCGCCATCCGCAAGGCCCCGGATCGCGTCAGATGTTTCTGGGCGGGAACGGATTTCGCTCCGCCCATCCGGTCGTACAGAAATATCCCGGCAGCCATGTACGGCCGCTCCCACACCCGGTTCTCCAGCGGGAAAAGGAATTTCAGCGGCTTCACCAGGTGTGGAGCCAGTGTCGTCAGCGACAACTCGCGCTCCCGGAGCGCCTCGCGGACCAGCCCGAATTCCAACTGCTCGAGGTATCGCAGACCGCCGTGGAACATCTTCGAGGATCGACTCGACGTCCCGGAGGCGTAGTCGCGAGCTTCGACGAGCGCGACCTTCAGCCCACGCGTTGCCGCATCCAGGGCTGCGCCTGCGCCCACGACGCCACCACCGATGACGATCACGTCGAACTTCTCACTGCCCAGTTGTTCCCATGCTTGGTCACGCTGACGGGGGCCGAGAAACTGCACTCCAGGCTGATTGCTCAACTCGGACTCCTATGAGTTGTCGACGGATTCTCGTCCAGGCTAGTAGCTTCTAGCCTGTGATTCAGTACATCGCTTCGATAGACCAGGGCACCACGTCGAGTCGCTGCATGATCTTCGACCACGACGGCGCGGTGGTGAGCGTCGCGCAGAAGGAACACGAACAGATCTTTCCGCGAGCCGGCTGGGTCGAACACGACGCGAAGCAGCTGTGGATCAATACCCGCGAAGTCGCCGCTCAGGCGCTGGCCAAAGCCGATCTGAACAACGATGAGATCGCCGCGATGGGGATCACCAATCAGCGTGAGACCACCGTCGTGTGGGATCGAAACACCGGCGAGCCCGTGTGCAACGCAATTGTGTGGCAGGACACGAGGACGGACCGATTGTGCATGGAACTCGGCGGAGAGGAAGGCCCCGATCGTTACCGTGAAAAGACCGGACTTCCACTCTCCACGTATTTCTCGGGACCGAAGATTCGGTGGATTCTCGACAACGTGGAGGGTGCGCGTGAGCGCGCCGACGCCGGTGAGCTGTGTTTCGGCACGATCGACACCTGGATTCTGTGGAACCTCACCGAGGGCACACACGTCACCGACGTGACGAATGCCTCGCGCACGATGCTGATGAATCTGGAGACCCTCGACTGGGACCCACAGATCTGCGCCGACTTCGCCATCCCCATGTCGATGCTCCCGGAGATCCGCAGTTCCTCCGAGATCTACGGCGAGGGGCGTCCGCGGGGACCGATGCCCGGTGTGCCGATCGCGGGAATTCTCGGAGATCAGCAAGCAGCGACGTTCGGGCAGGCGTGCCTCGAGGCAGGCGAGGCCAAGAACACGTACGGAACCGGAAACTTTCTGCTGCTCAACACCGGCACCACACCCGTGCGCAGCAGGCACGGCCTACTGACCACCCTCTGCTACAAAATCGGGGACGAGCCGGCCGTCTATGCGCTCGAAGGCTCGGTGGCCGTCACCGGATCACTGGTCCAGTGGCTGCGGGACAACCTCGGGATCATCCAATCCGCGAAGGACATCGAGCCCCTCGCCAAAACGGTGGACGACAACGGTGGAGCGTATTTCGTTCCCGCCTTCTCCGGCCTGTTCGCGCCCCGCTGGCGACCCGACGCGCGCGGGATCATCGCGGGTCTGACCCGCTACGTGAACAAAGGACACCTCGCGCGGGCGGCGCTCGAGGCCACGGCGTATCAGACCCGCGAGGTCATCGATGCGATGCGCGCCGACTCCGACGTCAAGCTGACGGCACTGAAAGTGGACGGCGGCATGGTCGTCAACGAAACTCTCATGCAATTTCAGGCCGACATCCTGGGCGCTCCCGTCACCCGTCCTGTCGTCAACGAGACCACCGCCCTGGGTGCCGCATATGCCGCCGGGCTGGCAGTCGGATTCTGGGAAAGCCAGGACGACATTCGGCGCAATTGGCAGGCGGGCAAGACGTGGGAGCCGACGATGGCGAACCACGAGCGCGACCGGCTCTACGCCGGCTGGAACAAGGCGGTCGAGCGCACCTACGACTGGGCCGACCAGTCGTCGTAAGCGTGGCGTAACCGCCGAACCGCATCCTGCAGGACGTCCTCGGGGCTCGTGGCGAAGCACAACCGCAGCTCCGAACCGAGATCGGCACGCACCGCGAATGCCGAGCCCGGCACGAACGCGACACCGTGCTCGATCGCGGTCTGCAACAGGTCCTCGGCACGGATGCTGCGATCGGCGAACTGCATCCAACAGAACATCCCGCCCCGCGCGGGTGTCACCGACACGCGATCCGCGAACTCGCTCGCCACGACCGAGACCAGCGCACGGGCGCGGGCGCCGTATCGCCTGCGGAGTTCGCGCAGATGGTTGCCGAACCACTCCTCGTCCGCGAGCAGTCCGGCGGCCACCTGCTGCGTGAGCGATGATCCGCACAGGTCGGCGCCTTGCTTGAGCAGCTCGACCGCGGTGCACACCTCCCGGTTGCCGTGCATCCACCCCACCCGCAAGGCGGGCGCCAGCACCTTCGATGCGCTGGACAGGCGGATCACCCGGTCGGAGTGGGCTGCGACAGGTTGGGGCGTCGGCGCATCGAACCACAGTTGCCCGTAGGGGTCGTCCTCTATCACCCAGAATCCGTACCGGTCCGCCAACCTGGCCAGGGCAATCCGGCGCTCCGCGGCGAGCACCACGCCCCGCGGGTTGTGAAAGTTGCTGACCGTGTGAACGAGTACGGGACGCACACCCGAGACGAGCATCGCTTCGAGCGCGGTCACATCCATACCGTCGGAGTCGAGTGGCACACCGACCACTTCGGCTTCTGCCCCACGGAAGACCTGTAACGCCCCGGTATAGACCGGATCCTCGACGATCACGGCGTCACCGGGATCGACCAGAGCCTGAGCAAGGAGGCTCAGCGCCTGTTGCGATCCGTGGGTCACCACCACCTCCGCCGGGTCGAGCGCACGGCCGATGCGGGTGCCTTCGCGTTCGGCGAGCACTGCGCGCAGAACCCGAATGCCGGTCGTTTCGCCGTACTGCACGCTGCCCGGATCGGTGAGCACCGTGTCGATCTCGCGAGCAATCCGCTCCCGCGGAATGAAACCAGGGTCGGGCAGGCCACCGGCGAGGCTGATGATGTCGGGCCGAGCGGTGAGGGTTTGAACTGTTCGACACTTTCTGAGCGAACGTGAGCATGTGTGCACCTATCTGAGCGGGTGCGTTGGCTGAGTGATGTTTGTCCTCAGCCTGCCGGAGCCATGCCGGTGATTGTCGACGGGATGCGTCGTGAGGAATCGACGCCGACCTGGTTCGGCGGGTTGCGCGCGCAGTGGGTAGGTGATTACCAACGAGCGCACTGGGGAAATGGTGTGAGAGAGGGGGGTTCCGATCAAAATGGGAGCCGCCCCTGAAGTGCGGGCGGCGTATCGATGTCGGACCCTTCTGCAAGTGTGGTGATCGTGGAATATCGCGGCGGTCTGCCCCAGTGGGGAGTCGAGTACCTCGCCGCCGTGCTGGCCGGCCGTGGCCGCACGCTTGTCGGCACTTCGGTGGGGGTGTGATGGCCCGGTTCGAGGTTCCGGAGGGGTGGGTGGTGCAGGCGTACCGGTTCGCGCTCGACCCGACCCCGGCCCAGCAGCGGACCCTGTTTTCGCATG